>JALRCC010000022.1 GCA_023257495.1 Rugosibacter sp.
GCATTGCAAACCATGAACGAAAGAGTAATTGCGGCGTTCGTATTCCGAATCTGCGCCTGGAACTCAGCACGTTCTTTGCTGCGCTCGGTAATTTTCTGAGCTGCCTTCGCGCCTGCGTAGGCTCCGGCAAGCGCCCCGACGAGCGATGTCGTAAACGCCGAATTGGAGATTGCAGCCAAGTTCTCCCAAGATATGAATTCAAGCAAGTAGGTCATAGCAATATCCGTATGCTCATCCGAAACGCCGATGTGACGCCGAACGTAAAGTGGACACACTGACCGGTGCATATTCTGTCCGCAAACGCTGTCTAATTTGGCGCTTCAAACTTTATCTCCTGAAAAATCCTTGAGAGTCCGATTGCATTCTGCGAATCCCGCTTATGTGAATCGGATCAATCGCCATTTTGTCATCGCGGCGTGTGCTTACCCAAGGGGCAGATCAAGGGGCCAGCGGCTTGCCGCGCAAAAACTCGGCGCTGGTGATACGGCGGCCGCCGGGTTTTTGCAGCTCGATCAGGCGTAAAGCGCCGTGGCCGGTCGCGATGACGATGCCCTCGGTATTCGCCGCCAGAATCTGGCCGGGGTTGCCTGAACCGGCCACTGCTTGGGCACGCCAGATTTTGACTGTTTCGCCAGCCAAATCCAGGGTCGCGCCGGGGAAGGGGTTGAAGGCGTGGGTTTTGCGCGCCAGCACATCGGCGGGTTGAGCCCAGTCGAGCGATGCTTCGGCTTTGCTGATTTTTGCGGCATAGGTTACGCCGTTGGCCGGTTGCGCTACGGGCGTGAGCGCATCGTGTTGCGCCAATGCTGCAACGATCAGACGTGCGCCGAGCGTGGCCAGCCGGTCGTGCAGTTCGCCCGCCGTCTCGCCAGCGCCGACTTTTATTGATTCGGCGAGCAGCATGGCACCGGTATCCAGCCCGGCATCCATCTGCATGATGGTGACGCCGGTTTCCGGGTCGCCCGCTTCGATGGCGCGCTGGATTGGCGCGGCACCGCGCCAGCGTGGCAACAGCGAGGCGTGAATGTTGAGGCAGCCGTAACGCGGCATGTCGAGCACGGCCTGCGGCAGGATCAGGCCATACGCGGCGACCACCATCACGTCAGCCTGGGCGGCGTGGATCGGTTCATGCGTCGCCGGGTCTTTCAGTCGTTCAGGTTGAAACACCGGCAGATTATGGGCGAGGGCCAGTTGTTTAACGGCTGAGGGCTGTAGCTTCATGCCCCGCCCGGCAGGGCGATCCGGCTGAGTGAGCACTAGCGGCACCGTGTGCCCGGCGGCGAGTATGGCGGCTAATGCCTGCGCAGCAAAATCCGGCGTGCCGGCAAAAATGACGCGCATCAGAGGGTTTCTCGTGCCTGCTTGACGAGTTTTTCCTTGATGCGTTGCTGCTTCAAGCGTGACAGATAATTGACGAACACCTTGCCGTTCAGATGATCGATTTCATGCTGAATGCACACCGCTAATAAGCCCTCGGCGGTGAGCTCGAAGGGTTTGCCGTCGAGGCCCAATGCTTTAACAGTGACTTTTTCGGCACGGGTGACGGATTCATAAATGCCGGGTACTGACAGGCACCCTTCTTCACTGTCACAGTCGCCGGCTTGATGAATGATTTCCGGGTTGATGAAAACCTGCAATCTGGATTTGTCTTCGGTGACATCAATGGTAATCAGCCGGATATGTCGATCAACCTGGGTGGCCGCCAGACCAATGCCCGGCGCGGCATACATGGTTTCTGCCATGTCGGCGGCAAGCTGGCTAATGCTGGCGTCAATGGTGGAAATGGGGGCCGCTTTTTTTTGCAGACGCGGGTCGGGATAACGCAAAATGGGTAATAAGGCCATGAAAAAGCTCTTGAAAGAATTGATACTGGAAGAATTGTCGGGCAGAATCAGCCAAATTGAACAGTAGTTGAAAAAATATCCCTGTTTCGGACACCCGGCTGGAGGTCACACCATGCGTCGCATTATATCTGCCCTACTCTTATGTATTTCAACCACTCTGGGCGCTACGCCGCCTGATAAGCCGCTGGTGCTGGCTGATGGTGCCCCCGAACGCTACACGGTGGTGCGAGGGGATACGCTGTGGGGCTTGTCAGCCAAGTATCTGAAAGACCCTTATCGCTGGCCGACGTTATGGAAAATGAATGCGCAAGAGGTTAAGAATGCGCACTGGATTTATCCCGGCCAGATTCTGGTGCTGGATAGAAGCGGACGTGAGCCACGGCTGAGGTTTGCTACCGAAAAAACCGAAAAGCTATCGCCACGCGAATATGTCGAGCAGACAAGCAAGGCTATTCCGTCGATTCCGCCGCAAGACATCGAGCCATTTTTATCGCAGCCTTTGGTGGTTGATAAGGCCAGCATGGAAGGCGCGCTACGCGTGGTTGGTTTGCAGGACAACCATGTCATTGTCGGCGCGGGCGATACGATTTACACCACGGCGGCAGCGAAGGATGTAACGGCACCTGTGTGGCAGGTATTTCGCGCGAGTAAGCCACTGACCGATCCGGAAACAAAAGAAGTCCTGGGTTTTGAAGCCCTGTATCTCGGCACGGCACGCCTGACGGCGCAAGGCGAGGTGACTTCCTTTCAGTTGGTGACGACAAAAGAAGAAGTGTTGACCGGTGATCTGCTGTTGCCCGCGCCGCGCATTGATGTGGTGAGCTACATCCCGCATGCGCCTGGGCAGGCGATTAAAGCCCGGGTGTTGTCGATTTATGGCGGGGTTCAGTATGGCGGGCCGCAAACGGTGGTCGTGTTGAACCGGGGCAAAAAGGATGGCATCGAGGCGGGTCATGTGCTGGCGATAGATACGGCAGGCGTTACGTTGGATGACCGTTTTCAGGGTGAGAAGAAAACCTATGTCCTGCCCGATTCGAGAAACGGTTTGGTGTTTGTTTTCCGTGTTTTTGACCGGGTCGCTTATGCATTGGTGATGAGCGCGCAAAAACCCGTGGTCGTGGGCGATGTGGCGCGTACGCCTTGATTCGCTGTAGTGCTGAGGGACTGAATATCACGCGTATTTTCTGGCGGGTCGTGCGATGGGTCGTGCGATGAATGAAGCGCAACCCGCGAGTCAGGATGATGCACTGGCCGGCTGGTTACGGCTGGTGCATGCACCCGGTGTAGGCAACGGCGCGCGACGTCAGTTGCTCAAGGCATTTGGTTTGCCTGACGCCATTTTTGCGGCTAGCCATGCTTCGCTCGCTGCTGTGGTCGGGCCTGCGGTAGCCGAACGCTTGTCAAGCCTTGCGCCCGAGTTATCCCGGATGATTGAAACGGCGCTGGCGTGGGCCGGGCAGCCAGGGAATCATTTGCTCACGCTGGCAGATGCGGAATATCCGCCCAGCTTATTAACAACGGATGACCCGCCGTTATTGCTGTATGCCCGTGGGCGGGTGGAGTTGCTTGCGCAGCCCATGTTTGCCATCGTCGGCAGCCGCAATGCCACCGCGCAAGGTGAGCGTGATGCCGAGGCGTTTGCCGCAGCCTTGGGCCAGGCCGGACTGACGGTAGTCAGCGGATTGGCGCTGGGGATAGACGCTGCGGCGCATCGAGGCAGCGTAACGACCCCGGCTGGAACGGTCGCGATTATTGGCACGGGGGCGGATCGGCTGTATCCGGCGCGCAATGAGGCTTTGGCTCGCGACATTGTGGCCAATGGCGTGATTTTGAGTGAATTTGCGCTGGGCACGCCTGCGCTGGCGGCTAATTTTCCGCGTCGTAATCGGCTGATCGCGGGCCTGGGGCTGGGCTGTCTGGTGGTTGAAGCCGCGCCGAAAAGCGGTTCGCTCATTACCGCGCGTCTGGCGGCAGAAGCGGGGCGTGATGTGTTTGCCATTCCGGGTTCGATTCATTCGCCGCTGGCACGCGGGTGTCATCAACTGATCCGTCAAGGGGCGAAGCTGGTCGAATCGGCGCAGGATATTTTGGAAGAATTGCGGTGGACTCCCGCACCGGTTGAAAAACCCCCGCCTTCTGAAAAACTCGGCGTTGCTGATACGGCAACCAAAGCCAACAAAAACGCCAACAAAAACGCCAACAAAAACGAAGAGCACGTGCTGACTGTATTGGGGCGCACTCCCTGCGATCTGGATACGCTGGCCATGCGAAGTGACTTGACGCCAGCGGCACTTCTTGCCATCCTGCTACCATTGGAACTTGGCGGACGTGTTGCGCAGCTACCCGGCGGCCTCTATCAGCGATTGGATTGATACCATGATGGAAATTCTTGTTTACCTATTTGAAAACTATTTGCCTGACACCTGCCCCCCGGCGGGCGTGTTGGCGAAAAAGCTCTCGGCTGCAGGCTTTGAGACTGATGACATCAGTGCAGCACTCTCCTGGATGGATGGTCTGGCAGCGGGCCATCCGACGTCTTGTGATGTGCCTTCGGCTGGCTCGATCCGCATTTATGACGAAGAAGAGCAAAGCCGCTTGTCGGTTGAATGCCGTGGGTTTATCGGCTTTCTCGAGCAATGCGCGGCGATCGATACGTCGTTGCGTGAAGCGATTATTGAGCGTGCTTTGGCCTTGCCGGACGACGAAATCAGTCTGGATCGGTTCAAGATTGTGGTGCTTGCGATGATTTGGCGTACCCGGCACGAAATCGATGCGCTCATCCTGGAAGAAATTCTGGCAGAAGAAGTGGATGAGGCGGATATGGATATCAACGAACACGTCACCCGCATCCTGCTGAACTAACACCCCTTAATAATTAACAAATTAACACCCATTACGCTATTTGCTAAATGTACCGGGCTGCGTCTGATTGAATTTGAGAGGCGTCGCTCTTGATACACCTTGCCTAACTGATATTCACCATGACCAAGCAACTCATCATCGCCGAAAAACCTTCCGTCGCCCAGGACATCGCCAAGGCATTGGCCGGCGTAGGGGAAAAATTCGAGCGCACAGGCGACTATTTCGAGAGTGAAAACTATGTGCTCTCGTCAGCCATCGGCCACTTGCTGGAATTGGTTGTGCCTGAGGAATACGAGGTCAAGCGTGGCAAATGGAGTTTTGCGCATTTACCGGCGATTCCGCCCCATTTTGCCTTGAATCCGATTGAGCGCACGCAGGAACGTTTAAAACTGTTGACGCGCCTGATCAAGCGCAAGGATGTCACGGGGCTGATCAATGCCTGTGATGCCGGGCGCGAAGGTGAGTTGATTTTTCGTTATGTTGCGCAACACGCGTTGGGCGAAAAGCAAAAGCCCATGCGTCGTTTGTGGCTGCAGTCGATGACTGCCAACGCGATCCGTGATGGTTTTGCGCATCTGCGCACTGCTGCAGAAATGCAACCACTGGCAGATGCCGCACGCTGCCGCTCCGAAGCCGATTGGCTCATCGGCATTAATGGCACGCGTGCCATGACAGCGTTCAACTCGAAAGAAGGCGGTTTTTACAAGACGCCGGTTGGCCGCGTGCAAACACCCACGCTGGCGATCATGGTCGAGCGCGAGCGTCGCATCAAGAACTTCATTTCGCGCGATTACTGGGAAGTGGAAGCGGAATTTCAATGTCTGGCGGGTATTTATCGCGGTCGCTGGATTGATGAGAAATTCAAGAAAGAAGACGATGAACACATGCGCGCCGAACGTCTGTGGGAACAGTCGCGCGCAGAGGCCATTCGCACCCGATGCCTGGGTCAGCATGGCACGGTAGAGGACGAGAGCAAACCCAAGACCGAAGCCTGCCCCATGCTTTACGATTTAACCTCGTTGCAAAGAGAGGCCAACAGCCGCTTTGGGATCTCGGCAAAAAACACCCTGGGACTGGCTCAGGCCCTGTATGAAAAACACAAGGCGCTGACTTACCCGCGAACCGATAGCCGCCATCTGCCGGAAGATTATTTGAACACCGTGAAAGAGACGCTGGGTGCGATGAGCGAAACAGCGTATGCCCCTTTTGCTGCGACGATTCTGAAGAATGGCTGGGTGCATCCCAACAAGCGTATTTTCAACAATGCCAAAGTATCCGATCACTTTGCCATCATTCCTACGGGCATCATGCCGAAAACGCTGTCGGAACCCGAGCAGAAAATTTACGATCTGGTGACCAAACGGTTCCTCGGTATTTTTTATCCGGCGGCGGAATACAACATCACCACGCGCATCACGCGGGTTGAAAACGAGGCTTTCAAGACCGAGGGCAAGGTGCTGGTAACGCCCGGCTGGCTTGCCGTGTATGGCAGAGAGTCGCAGGAGGATGACGAGAACCCCAACCTGCCGCCGCTGGAAAAAAATGAGCGCGTGTGGACCAAGGATGTGGAGGTCAAGGCCAAAGCCACCCAGCCGCCACCACGGTTTTCAGAAGCCACCTTGCTGACCGCGATGGAAGGCGCGGGCAAGCTGGTCGAAGACGAAGAGCTGCGTGAAGCCATGGCCGAGCGCGGTCTGGGCACACCGGCCACGCGGGCGGCAACAATCGAAGGCTTGATTGCCGAGGAATACATCCATCGCAACGGTCGTGAATTGCAGCCAACAGCCAAGGCCACTTCGTTATTGTTTGCGCTGGAAAATCTGGGTGTCGATGACATTTGCCTGCCCGAATTGACCGGCGAATGGGAATACAAGTTGAAGGAAATGGAGCACGGGCGCTTAAAGCGTGACGAATTCATGAATCAGATCATGGACAGAACGCGTGCCATGGTCGAACGCATCAAGACGGGCGAGCTACCAGATGCTGCGTTCTCCACCTTGAAAACACCCTGCCCGCGGTGTGGTGGCGTGATTCAGGAAAACTACAAAAAATTTCAGTGCAAGTCGTGCGATTACAGCCTGTGGAAAGTGGTTGCCAGCCGCCAGTGGGAACCGGAAGAAATGGACGAGCTATTGCAAAAGCGCGTCATCGGCCCATTACAAGGCTTTCGCAGCAAGATGGGGCGGGCTTTTGCGGCCATCATCAAACTCAAGGAAGATCACACACCGGAATTCGATTTCGGCCAGTCGGACGCCGAGGCTAACGAACCTGTCGACTTCTCTGGTCAAACATCACTAGGTGCCTGCCCGAAATGTGCGGCGCGCGTGTTTGAGCATGGCATGATGTACGTCTGTGAAAAAGCAGTGGGTGCAGAAAAAAGTTGCGATTTTCGTTCCGGCAAGGTGATTCTGCAACAGGCAATTCCGCCTGAAGAAATGCAGAAGTTACTGGAAACCGGCAAGACCAGTTTGTTGCGCGGTTTTGTTTCCAACAAGACGCGGCGCAAATTCTCTGCCTTTTTGATACGCGATGCGGCCACCGGCAAGGTGAGTTTCGAGTTTGAGCCGCGCGTGGCAAAAGCGGGAGCTAAATCGACGACAAAAGCGGCTGCCACGTCAGCGGAAACGCCAGCCGAAGCGGCGGTTGAAAAAGTCGGCGCTGGTGAGACGGCGGCAAAGGCAGTTAAAGCAGTGAAAGTGGTTAAGGCCAAAGTGGTTGCTGCCAAAGCGCCGGCCGCCAAGCAGAGCGCCAAGAAGACATAATGGTTTCAGTGACCGCGCAGGCCATTCTTGATTTCTGGTTTTTGCCGACGCGTGATCAGGGCCAGCATCAATTCCGCACCGAATGGTTCGGCAAGAATGATGCCTTTGACGCAACGATTCGTAACCGGTTTGCTACGGAAATTGAGGCGGTACTGAACGGGCAGCTGCCCTTGGCGGATGACCCGGAAGAGCACCTTGCGCATATTCTGTTGCTTGACCAATTCACGCGCAACATTTTTCGCAATACGCCACGTGCATTTGCGGGCGATGAGCAAGCGCTGGCGCTAGCCAACGGGCTGGTTAACCAGGGCCGTGATCTGATCTTGCCGCCTTTCATGCGCTGGTTTGTCTATTTGCCTTTTGAGCATAGCGAGACATGGGCGGATCAGGTCCGCTCGGTAGATTTGTTTACTCGCCTCTTGAAGGATGCACCGCCAGACCATGCGCAAGCGTTTGCATCTGCTCTGGATTACGCCAAGCGACACTACGAAGTGATTGCGCGATTTGGCCGTTTCCCGCATCGCAATGCCGTTCTTGAGCGCGCATCGACAGAGCGCGAGCGTGTGTTCTTGCAGCAGCCAGGGTCTTCTTTTTAGCGCCACTATTTTGGTCGTAGTAGCTGGTACAGGGTGCGCAGGCGACATGATCAAGGTGCCCCACCTACCGGTCGTTAGCGTTAAAAGTCGGCGCTGGTGCTACGGTGGTTAGGGTGATCAAGCGATAGCACCTGCAGCACCCAATCTACGCGTGTTCTGTAGCGCATGCAGGCCCCGTATCACGAGAGCAAATAGTGTTCATTTCGACATTGATAACTAACTTCTGGGTTTTTATTTGGTAGGATGCTGCCTCTGATGCTAATCCGGAAAGTTTCCCATGTTGACTAAAGACGATATCCGTGGCGTTGCCGCCATGATTCCTACTCCGTGCAAAGAAGGCCAGGGCGGCTGGCAGTTCGAGGATTCCGTGGATCTGGATGAGACTGCGCGCATGACCGAAGTGCTGATTGCCAGCGGGGTTGGTTCGATTGCCGCGAATGGCACAACGGGCGAATGTGCCGCGCTTACCTTGGAAGAAAAGCAGGGTTTTCTGCGCACGATCGTTGAAGTGGCACGCGGCCGCGTGCCGGTGTTTGCAGGCATTACGACGCTGGGCACCAAAGAAACCGTGCGCCAGATGCGGATGTTCCGCAAAATGGGCGTTGAAGGTGGTTTTGTTGGCCTGCCCTTGTGGCAGACACCGACCATCACCAACTCCGTCAAGTTTTACGCCGATCTGGCCGAAGCCGTGCCCGATATGGGCTTGATGGTTTATGCCAACCCGCTGTTTTTTAAATCCACCTTTCCGGTTGAATTCTGGGCCGGTGTGGGCAAACACTGCCCGACGGTAGTGACCTGCAAATATGTGGGCAATTTGATGGACCCGAAGAACATGCTGGCCGACTTGCCCGCCAGCATGGATGCTGCACCCCACGTGCAATTTTTGCCGATTGATTTTGTCGCACCGATGGCCTACGACTTGGTGGGAGATCGCTTGAAAGGCATGTGGTCGACCGCCTGCGTGATGGGGCCAGAACCCGTGGTTGCCTTACAAGCAGCGATTGATGCGGGGGACAAGGCGCGCATGGGCGAGATCATGCACGATATTCACGCTTTGCCAAATGCGATCCCTGACTTCAAGGATCTGGCCAAGTACAACGTACAAGTGGAAAAGCTGCGTTGCAACGCAGCGGGTTACATCAAGGCCGGCCCCTGCCGTGCGCCTTACCAGGACATTCCGGACGACTGGCGTGCTGCAACCGAAGCCAATGGCAGAGCCTGGGCCCAGCTGTGTGAAAGTAAATATCGCTGTTAATTTATTGATGTCTTTCCCCTCCAGTCTTTAAGACAGAGAGCCGTGAATGGTAAAACTGCTGACCGTCGGCAGTTTTACCATTATTCATTTTGACCCTACTTATGGCAGGGTTCCCGAGAGGCTGGGCTCGGGTTTATACTATGCGGCCTCTAAAGTCCATCTCGACCGCAGTAGCAGGATAATATTTTCTAATCGTATGAGGTGCCTCGTGCCGGTACATGTGCATATCGGGCGCGAAATGCCGTCTTCGTCTGGTCTTATATAAAACGACTGTTTCGTTAGTAAAAAGCAACCTGTCAAAAAAGGATGAAAATAGTGAAACAACTAAAAAACTTTATTAACGGCGAGTTTGTCAGCAACGATAAATGGTTTGAAAAGCGCTCGCCCCTGGATAACTCGGTGATTGCGCAAGTGTGTGAAGCGGGTGCGGCTGAAGTGGATGCGGCAGTCAAGGCCGCGCGTGCTGCGTTGAATGGCCCCTGGGGGCAAATGGCCGTGGCAGATCGCGTGGAGTTGCTGTACGCAGTGGCCAATGAAATCAATGCGCGCTTCGAGGATTTTTTGGCCGCTGAGTGTGCTGACACCGGCAAACCCCGCAGCTTGGCGCGTCATATCGACATCCCCCGGGGTGCGGCGAACTTCAAGGTGTTTGCCGATGTCGTGAAAAATGTGCCAACAGAATTTTTCGAGACCGCCACGCCAGACGGCAAGGGTGCAATCAACTACGGTTACCGCTCGCCCGTGGGTGTGGTCGGTGTGGTTTGTCCGTGGAATCTGCCGCTGTTGCTGATGACCTGGAAAGTCGGTCCTGCCCTGGCTTGTGGCAACACCGTGGTGATCAAACCGTCGGAAGAAACGCCGCAAACCGCGCTGTTGCTGGGTGAAGTCATGAATAAAGTGGGCATGCCCAAAGGCGTTTACAACGTGGTGAACGGCTTTGGTCCCGATTCTGCGGGTGCTTACCTGACCGGCCATCCGGGAGTCAATGCGATTACCTTCACCGGTGAGACGCGCACGGGTGAAGTGATCATGAAGGCTGCCGCCAAAGGCGCGCGTCCTGTGTCGCTGGAAATGGGTGGCAAAAATGCCGCCATCGTATTTGCTGATTGTGATTTTGATGCCGCAGTTGAAGGCACGATGCGTTCGGCTTTTGCTAACTGTGGCCAAGTATGCTTGGGCACTGAGCGGGTGTATGTCGAACGGCCGATTTTCGAGAAGTTTGTCGCGGCGATGAAAAAAGGTGCCGAGGGCTTGAAGCTCGGTGTGCCAGAGGATGAAACTGCCAACATGGGCCCCTTGATCAGCAAGGAGCACCAGCAAAAAGTGCTGTCGTATTACGCCAAAGCCAAGGCGGAAGGTGCAACGATTGTCACCGGTGGTGGCGTACCCGATATGCCAGGTGAATTAGCTCATGGTTGCTGGGTGCAGCCGACCATCTGGACAGGCTTGCCGGAAACCGCGTCGGTGGTCAAAGAAGAAGTGTTTGGCCCTTGCTGTCACATTGCTCCGTTTGATACCGAAGAAGAAG
>JALRCC010000042.1 GCA_023257495.1 Rugosibacter sp.
TTTGGGCAATGGTCTGATCAAATGGAACTTGCGCGCAACCAGAGAGCACCAGCGTACCGAGTAAGGGCAGCATGGAAAAGCGCCATCGCTTAAAGCAAGAGTCTGCAAACATAAAGCCTCCGTAATTTTGAGTGCATCGAGTGCACCTAAGTGGCATCGAATGCACCGCCAGCGAAAATTCAGCGTTGCTGGCCAGAAGTCAAACACATCACAGTGAGTTGAATAACCTCACGACGTGTTGCGATGCGTTGTCGGATGTGTTGTCGCTAAGTACGAATGCCTCGCGGGGGCCGCTCTGGTAAATCCACAATGGCTGAGGAATGCAGTAGCGATAGAGCAACAAAATCAATATGCCGCACCAATGCCGGGTTGAAAGGTGCCGCGTCTGCCATGAAGGCAATGCCCGCAGTGCAGCAGGCGCAAGCCGCACAGGAAGCACAAGCGGTTTTGTGGTGATGAGGTGTAGTATGTGACGCATGATGTCCATGGTGGCCTTCGTGCGTCTCATGTGGCTGATAATCGTTTGAGTGCCCCTCTGTGGAGTGCATAGAGTGCCCCGCAAGATGATAAGCCGCAGGATAAGTCACCGGATGAGCCATGGCTGCACCGGCAGATGCCGGTACACAAGCACACCGGCTCACCGCTGCGAATGCTTGCACAGGAAGCGTCACCAGCAGCAAGCCAAGAATCAATAGGCGGCCAAATGAAATCATCATGGGAAGTAGTCTGATGGATGTGCGTATTTCATGTCAAGCCTAAAACTATTTATCGATCAGTTCATCGATCAGCAGATAAATGCCATCATTCACTGGCGACAATGCCTGGCGTGGATTGCCAATACCGTCGCCGCACAACCCGCGCATGCTCGATACGCACACCTTTCTCGCCAAGATGTACGCTCACCGCACCGGCCACATCGGTGCGTTGCAAATGCGCGCCGCTCCGCTCATAGCGCGCCACCACATCAGGCCTGGGATGCCCGAACCGGTTGCGGTAGCCCACGGGAAATATCGCTTCTTTTGCGCCGACAGCGGCAATGAAATCATCCGTCGACGAGGTGCGGCTGCCATGATGCGGCACGATCAACACCTCTGCAGCAAGCTCGGACGCCTCATTTTGCTTCGCCTGCCGTCTCACCAACGCCGACTCTTGCGCGGCCTCGATGTCCGAGGTGATCAGCAAACGCCGTCCATGCGCATCGATTGCCAGCACACACGCCACCGCATTGCTTTTCATTGCCTCGATTGCCGCTGTAGAAGCTGCCGGATGCAGAATCATGAAGCGCACACCATCCCAATCCCACGCATCTCCTGCGCGGCACGGCTTGCTGGCCAAGCCGGAATTTGCTGAAGATGGATTCCATAGGGGATGCGCCGCAGGCAGCGATGCCCGCAGCAGGCTTACAGGAATAGTTTCCAGCACCGACTGTGCCCCGCCGGCATGATCATTATCCGCATGACTGATGATCAATTCATCCAGCTGTCGCACTCCCATCGCGCGCAAATACGGAACGATGATGCGGTTGCCGCTATCGGCTTCAGCCGAAAACTTCGGGCCGGTATCAAACAGCAAATCATGCGTCGCAGTCTGCACATGAATCGCCAACCCCTGTCCGACATCCAGCACCACCACGTCGGCTTCGCCTGGCAATGGTCGTGGCGGCGTGATAGTTAGCAGCGGCAAAAAAGCCAGCAAACCCAGCCAACGTGCCGGAAAGCCACGCGGCAACAACAGCCAGACACCGCCCCCCAACGCCAGCAAGACCGACCACGGCGGCGGCGCGGCCTGCTGCCAGGTAGCTAACGGCAGCGCTGCCAGCCAGGCGATAAAACGCATCAATCCAGCCGTCATGAAATTCGCCAGCCATAACAGCGGATCGAGCAATGGCAGCACCCCCGCCAGCGCCAACGGCGTGATGACAAAACTCACCAGCGGAATCGCCACCGCATTGGCCAGGGGCGAGACCAGCGAAAACTGCTGAAACAGGGCGAGCAGCGCAGGCAGCATGCCTAGTGTTACCGCCCACTGCGCACGGCCCCACTCAGCCAGCCAGTGCGCTCCCGCCAATCGCCCGCTGGCGATATAAAACAGCAAAGCCACCGCACCAAAAGACAACCAGAACCCCGCCGCCAGCACCGCCCACGGGTCGAGAATCAATACCACCAGCAAAGCCTGCGCCAACACCCGGGAAGCCGATATTTCACGGTTAAGCAAACGCGCCAGTGCCACCACGCCCAGCATGTAAAGCGTGCGTTGTGCAGGCACCGCAAACCCGGCCAGCAGGCTGTAGGCAAAAGCCGCAACAAAGCCACCCAGCGCCGCTGCCTTTTGCGCCGGTAAATGCAAAGGCAAAACAGCCGATCGCCGCCACAACCAGCCGACCAAAAAATAGAATAATCCTGCAAACATGGTCACATGCAGGCCGGAAATGCTCATCAGATGGGTAACACCTGTTTTAGCGAACTGCTGCCAGAGCACAGGCGCAATCGACTGCTGATCGCCAATCGCCAATGCAATGAGAATACCCGCTGTATTTGTTCCGTTGGGCGCGTTGGGTAGTACGGCTTGAAAACGTTCGCGTATGCGCTCACGCAGCATTTCCACGGCATAACCCGGCCGCCAGACAGCCGCTGTCAAGCGCGTTGCGCTGTGCGGACGCACATAGCCCGTCGCACGTATGCCGCGCTCGAACAACCAGCCCTCATAATCAAACCCGTGCGGGTTCATATTGCCGTGTGGCCGCTTCAAGCGCACCGTGAAGCGCCAGCGCTCGCCCGCATGCACGGGCAACGCGGGAATCTCCTCCGCCTCATCGTCCGCTCTGCCGCGATACCAGGCCAGCGAGAGATGTGATGGCACGCTGGCAGCAGCCTGCTCCACATCGAACTCAAAACGCACACCGCGTTCAATGGTCTGCGGTAACGCCCTGACCACGCCAACAATGCTGATATCCCGTCCCTCATTCGCTGTGGGTAATGTCTCGGTCAAGCGCCAGTAGCCGAATGCCGATGCCCACAGAAAGCCCAGCGCAAACCCTGCGCTCAGCAGCGCTGTCATCACCGCAAAACCCTGCGTCAGACGCCGTGTCACCAACGCCGACTTGTTGAGCCAGACCATGCTCAATACCACCAGCAGCGCCACCCCGCCGCCTGCTGCCAGCCGGGGCCAGGCGAGCAGTTCCGCCTGCTGTTGCACGAGCCAGACGCCAACGGCAAAAGCCAATACAAACGTGCGCATTAAAAAACCCGCCGCGGGTCAACGCAATTCTGCATAATCATAAGCATTCACAATTCAGGTACTCGCCATCAATCCATGAGCTACGTTATCACTCCCGCACCCCATTCCACCGTTTTGGTTGCCAGCGGGGCTACAAAAAAAGGCGATCACGACGAACAATTCCCCATTCATCGCATCTACTGCGTGGGCCGCAATTACGCCGCACATGCGCGAGAAATGGGTGGCAACCCTGAGCGCGAGCCCCCCTTCTTTTTTTGCAAACCGGCGGATGCGGTTGTTTCTGTTGTTCCTGTTGCCACGGGTGAACCGATGCCGCTCGCCTATCCGCCAGCAACTACCGATTATCACCATGAGATCGAACTTGTCGTCGCCATTGGCACGGCTGGCAAAAATATCCCTGAAAAACGCGCCCATTCTCACATCTGGGGCTATGCCGTCGGGCTGGACATGACGCGTCGTGATCTGCAAACCGCTTTGCGCGCAAAAGGCCAGCCGTGGGAACTGGCCAAAGCGTTCGATCAATCAGCACCGATTGGCCCGCTGTACCCGGTCAGCCGCATTGGCCACCCGCAGGCCGGCAGCATCTGGCTCACAGTGAATGATGAACAGCGCCAGATGGGGCGCATCGAACACATGATCTGGTCAGTCACCGAAACCATCAGCCATTTATCACGTTACTTCGAGCTCAAGCCAGGCGATTTGATTTTCACCGGCACGCCCGCTGGCGTCGGCCCCGTCGTGGCAGGTGATGTCCTGCGCGGCGGCATTGACGGTCTGGGCGAAATCGCCGTGCAGTGCGTTGCGGCATAAACCCCGATCATGCGCCGCTCACTGAAGCGTTTCCTGCCCAACCCGGACGTGGTTCGCAACAACCGCTGGTTTGCGCCGTTTGCCAACACATTGCTGCATCCGCGCCTATGGCATTTGAATCGCCGCTCAGCTGCCGGAGCGGTTGCCGCCGGGCTATTTTGCGGCCTGATTCCGGGGCCATTCCAAATGCTGGGTGCGGCCATCTGTGCCGTGATCTTTCGCGTCAATTTGCCACTGGCGCTGTTCTGCACGCTGTATACCAACCCCTTTACCATTGTTCCGCTTTATCTCGTCGCCTTTGAAATCGGTCAGACGGTACTCGGCGGCTCGGCAACATTTGCAGCGCCCCCCGCAATGAATGGCGACTTGCTTGGCTGGATTCCGGCATTGACCCACTGGATCATCGGCCTAGGCAAACCTCTGGCACTCGGCCTGGTCTTGCTGGCCAGCCTGCTCGCCGCGTTAGGCTATCTGATCATGCGCATCGGCTGGCGCTATTGGCTGCTACGCGCGATACAACGGCGGACAATCGCAAAGGGAAGCAAGAAGAAATATCTTTGACGCATGCTGTTTCGACCAGAGCGCAAATCCCAGTCTGCTAGATTCGTGCATCTTGGGGCTGCCTCAGAAAACAGAAAACAAAGCACGCCAAGCCGTAACCACCGAAAATTTCACACTAACCAACTTGCCAATAAAAACCAACTAGGTTAGACTTCATACGATGGAGAAATCGGCCCCGCACTGCAAGCTGACCATAGTCAAAGTCTTCGTGGAGGCGGGCAAAGTACGCGCAACCCATTCCGCCAGACTTGGGGCTGCCGCGTTGGGGTTGGAACTCTCCGACATGCTGGCTATAGTGATGGCGCTCACGCCAGCGGACTTTTACAAGAGCATGACCACCCATGCTGATCACAAGGTATGGCAGGACGTGTACCGCCCCAGCACGCAGGCGGGCGACGTGTACCTGAAGCTGACGGTCATTGATGACGTGTTAATCGTGTCTTTCAAGGAGCTATGAACATGAAATGTCCTGTTTGCGGCGCGGCGGAACTGATCCACGACACCCGCGACTTGCCCTACACCTACAAGGGGGAAACCACTGTGATTCCTGCGGTGACGGCTGACTTTTGCCCCGCGTGTGATGAGTCCATCACCGACATGGCCGAAACCGAGCGCGTCATGCGTGAGATGCAGACCTTCAACAAGCAAGTGAACGCGGCAATCGTTGACCCCGCCTTCATCGTTAACGTGCGCAAAAAACTCGACCTCGGCCAACGCGAGGCCGCCGAAATCTTCGGCGGCGGCATCAATGCCTTCTCGCGCTACGAGAACGGCAAGACCAAGCCACCCCTGGCCTTGGTCAAGCTGTTCAAGCTGCTGGATCGTCACCCCGACCTCCTGAACGAGGTCAAGACCGCCTGACCTTCTCGAATCTCGCCGTTCATAGCGCCTACAAGCGAGAACGGTTTTCGAGAAGCCGCACGCCAGTCCTTAGCGTGCGTTGTTTTCCGTTTTCTGAGCCGTCCCCCAAATGAAAAGGCCGCTATACGCGGCCCTTTTTTATTTTTTTGTTTTCACGCTTAAAAATAGATTTCCTTCAGTTTTATCACTCCGCCAGTCGTCCATCGGCCAGATGCAACACGCGCGCTGCACGTGC
Organism: Rugosibacter sp.; assembly: GCA_023257495.1. Next base: position 5,705 of record JALRCC010000042.1, read on the forward strand.
GGCGAGGCTCACATCGTGCGTCACCATGATCAGCGCTGCGCCGTGTTCACGGCAAAGTTCCAGCAGCAGCTCAAAGACTGCATCGGCTGAGGTGCGGTCAAGATTGCCGGTGGGCTCATCGA
>JALRCC010000177.1 GCA_023257495.1 Rugosibacter sp.
AGGACAACCGACTATGAGTCCGACTTGGAGTTCTGTAAAGAGCGCCCGAGCAGGGCTCACAAAGAAAAAAAGCAGGCCTTCTCGAGATGATTCGGCGGTGTACGGGCTACACGGATATAGAAAGGCCACCCTGGTCATTGAAGCAGGACGCTGGGGAGCGGGTGAAGAAACATTGATGGCTATGCTGCCAACGGAAAAGCCGATTATTCTGGTGATCAATAAAATTGACCGCTTGGCTGACAAAGCAAAATTGCTGCCATTTATCGCGCAAGTTTCAGCCCTGCACACCTTTAGCGAGATCGTGCCGCTGTCTGCCGAAAAAGGTGTGGGTACGGAGGCCTTGTTAGCGGCCGTCGCTAAGTATCTACCCGTAATGCCCCCGATTTTTGATGCGGATGACATCACGGATCGATCCGAACGCTTTCTCGCGGCAGAGATTCTGCGTGAAAAACTATTCCGTAATCTGGGCGAGGAATTGCCTTATGGCCTGGCTGTCGAAATTGAGAAATTCGAGCAAGAGGGCGAATTAAGACGTATTTTTGCGGCAATCATTGTTGATCGATCAGCCCACAAAGTCATGGTCATTGGCAAAGAAGGGGAACGGCTCAAACGCATTTCAACCGACGCCCGTAAAGACATGGAAAAACTTTTTGGTGGCAAGGTCTGGTTGGAAGCCTGGATCAAAGTAAAAACCGGCTGGGCAGATGACGAACGCGCTTTGAAGTCTTTGGGCTACGAGTGACGCGGTGAGTGGGAAACAACGCATTGATGAGCAACGTGCTTTTGTGTTGCATCTTTACCCTTATAGTGAAACCAGTTTGATCGTCGATGTTTTTTCCCGTGACTACGGGCGTTTGGCGCTACTGGCACGTGGTGCACGACGGCCACGTTCTGCACTGCGCGGATTATTGATGGCCTTCCAGCCATTAGAGCTTGGCTGGTTTGGGGCAGGGGAGGTCAAAACACTCGCCAAGGCCGAATGGATCGGCGGCATGCCTTTATTGAGCGGGCGCTGCTTGCTACTGGGCTATTATCTCAATGAGCTATTGGTGAGAATGCTGCCACGGGAAGACCCACATGGTGCGCTGTTCGATGCGTATAGTGCCGCTTTGCACGCACTGGCTCATGGTGGGGAAGATGCGCCTGAATTGAGACGTTTCGAGAAGACGCTGCTCAAGGAATTAGGCTACGGCTTGACACTGGATCGCGAGGCAGTGACTGGCGATCCAATCATCGCACAGGCGCAGTACGCTTTTCAGGTTGAACGCGGGCCTGTACGAAAAGTCGGCGTTGGTGATACGGCAAATATGAATGTTTTACGTGGTAAAACGCTGCTCGATATGGTTGCGGATGACTATGCCGACCCGCAAACACGGCTGGAGAGTAAGCTTTTGATGCGCCAACTGATTGCGCATCATCTGGGAGGAAAAGCGTTGCAATCGCGACGGGTTTTTATGGAGCTAAAAGAACTGTGATCAAGCTGGGCGTGAATATCGACCATGTCGCAACGATTCGTCAGGCGCGGCAGACTTATGAGCCAGATCCCGTATGGGCGGCTGTTGAAGCGCAGTTGGGCGGTGCGGACGGCATCACGATTCATCTGCGCGAAGATCGGCGGCATATTCAAGATCATGATGTACGTCGTTTGCGCGAGCTCACGCACATCAAACTAAATCTTGAAATGGCCGCAACCGAAGAAATGGTTTCTATTGCCTGCGCCACCAAACCTGAAATGGCCATGCTGGTTCCAGAAGGGCGACATGAAGTCACGACCGAGGGCGGATTGAACATCGTTGAACAAGAGCAACATTTGCGCACAGTGGTTTCTCGTCTTGCTCAAGCGGGTATTCAGACCAGTGTGTTCATTGATGCTGAATTGGCTCAGGTGGCCGCTGCGTCGCGTATCGGCGTACATGTGTGTGAACTGCATACCGGACCTTACGCGTTAGCCTTTCATACACAAGGACGAGACGAAGAAAGCCAGGCCGTTAAGGTTGAACTGGCAAAACTGCGCACAGCAAGTGAAGCGATTTCCAATGCGGGCATGCGGCTAAATGCCGGGCACGCGCTTAACTACGCTAACGTGCAACCTGTTACTGCACTACCGAATATTCGTGAATTGCATATTGGTCACGCCATTGTCAGCCGAGCTGTTTTTGTGGGTATGCGAGAGGCCGTTCGTGAAATGAAAAATTTGATCAACGGCACGCCTCACCCATGATCTTTGGTATAGGGACTGACATCGTTGCAATCAAGCGCATGGCTGAGTTGTGGCAACGTCATGGCGAACGATCTCTGCAAAAAATCTTGGCACCAGATGAGCGTACTGCCTGCCTTGCCAGTCCAGATCCGGCTCGCGTACTTGCCAAACGATTTGCGGCCAAGGAGGCCCTGGGCAAGGCATTGGGCACAGGCATCCGTCACCCGCTGGTTTTGCCTGAAATCGGTATCACACACGATGCACTGGGCAAACCCAGCTTTGTTTTTTCTCCATCCCTTGCCGCTTATTTTGCACAGCGAAAAATGACGACTCATCTATCAATCAGCGATGAACACGATTACGCCGTCGCATTTGTTTTACTGGAAACGTCATGAGAATACCTTCAGCACAACCAGGCCAGACCCCAGGTCCCTTGATGATCGACATTGAAGGACCTGTGCTGACGGCAATAGATCGCGAGCGATTGACGCATCCATTAGTCGGTGGGGTAATTCTTTTCACACGCAACTACCATGACCCTCAACAGCTTACCGAGTTATGCGCGGAGATTCACGCCCTGCGCACACCACGGCTCTTGATTGCCATTGATCACGAAGGAGGCCGCGTTCAGCGCTGCCGAGACAACTTCAGCTTGATACCTGCCATGCGCAAGCTGGGTGCCTTGTGGGATACCGATGCCACAGGTGCATGTGAAGCGGCTCATGCCATCGGTTATTTACTGGCTGCTGAACTGCGTCAGTGCGGAGTTGATTTTTCATTCACCCCTGTGCTGGATCTTGATTGGGGGCGAAGCGGGGTGATTGGCGATCGTGCCTTTCATCGTCACCCTCAGGCAGTCATTGAACTTGCGGGGGCCCTGGTCAATGGATTGAAGTCGGCAGGTATGCGCTGCTGCGGTAAGCATTTCCCTGGCCACGGGTGGGTTGCAGCGGATTCCCATGTAGCTATTCCAGTAGATGAGCGTGCCTTGGCTGACATGCGCGACGACTTGATGCCGTACCGCCACCTGGCACTCGATGCCATCATGCCTGCGCATGTCATTTATCCGCAAGTTGATTCACGGCCTGCCGGTTTTTCTCCCGTCTGGATCGATAAATTACGCAATGAGTTTGCCTTTGATGGTGTCATTTTCAGCGATGATCTATCGATGGAAGGTGCCAGTGTGGCCGGAAATATTGTCGACCGAGCCAATGCCGCCTGGACGGCGGGATGCGATGTACTGCTGGTGTGCAATGCACCTGATGACGTAGACACCCTGTTAAAGACGTGGCAGCCTGGGCCTGCATCTGACACCCGAGCGCTGAGCCGGCTTATGCCGGATGAACCTTGGCAACAGGATGAGCGACGCTATGCGTTGGGGAGCACGACCATTGAACAATTAGCGGGGTAGGGTAGTGTTACGACGCAAAGTTTCATCAGACATTGGCACCAATCAGACATTGGCACCACTAGGCCATGTTTTTCAGATTAACTATTAAAAAACGCTTTCAGGAGGCATCAGAATGGATCTGCAAAAAATGCTGCAAGAAAAAACGGTAACTGCTGCTGCGGTTGCCAACATTGTTCAGTCAGGTTGGTCAGTCGATTATGGGGCCTCACTTAACCAGCCGGATCTGTTTGATGCGGCACTGGCCAACCGCAAACTTCAGCTGCAGGATGTGCGTATCAGAAGCATACTGACCACGAAGCCGCGCAAAGTATTGGAAGTTGACCCTGAGCAGCGTCATTTTCATGGCGAGAGCTGGCATTTTTCTGCACATGACCGCAAATCGTTTGACAATGGCGTTGCCAGCTATATTCCCTTTAATTTTGGCGAAGGCCCGAGGCTGTATCAGGATTATCTGGATGTAGATATTGCCGTCATTAAAACTACCCCCATGGATCGGCATGGTTATTTCAACTTCGGTGCATCGAACTGTTATGTGCGTGCCTTGTGCGACAAAGCCCAGCGTGTCGTGGTAGAAACCAGCACAGCGTTGCCTACGTGCTACGGATTGGAAAATGTGATCCACATTTCTGAAGTCGATGCAGTTATTCAAGGCGATAACGCCCCTTTAACTGAGCTACCCAGTGCACCGGTGACGGATGTTGATATTCAGGTGGCAAATCTGATCATTCCGGAAATAGAAGATGGCGCATGTCTTCAGATTGGTATTGGCGGCATGCCCAACGCAGTCTGCAGTGCCTTAGCCCACGCACCGGTTAAAAATCTTGGCGTTCATACCGAGATGTTTGTGGATGGAATGGTCGACCTGGTGACGGCAGGCAAAGTCACTGGCGCATGCAAAAGCACTTATCGTGGCAAGATGGTTTTCACGTTTGCTTTGGGAACGCAGCGGATGTATGACTTTATTAACGGCAACGAAATGTGCATGAGTTTGCCGGTTAATGAGACCAATCTGACAGAAAACATTGCGCGTAATCGTAAAGTGGTTTCCATCAACAACGCGATGCAGATTGATCTGATGGGGCAGGTGGCATCAGAGAGCGCAGGCTTCAAGCACAAGACTGGCACTGGAGGGCAGTTACAGTTTGTAAGAGGTGCGTTCATGTCGGAAGGCGGAAAATCATTCATGTGCCTTTCTTCCCGCTATATGAAAGGCGATCAACCACGCTCGCGTATCGTCGTGGGACACCCCCCTGGCACTGTAATTACCACTCCCAGAACCGATGTCATGTACGTAGTAACCGAGTACGGGATGGTTAACCTGAAAGGGAAAAGCATGCCAGAGCGGGTGAATGCGCTTATCAGCATTGCTCATCCGGATGATCGCGAAACCCTTGAAAAACAGGCACGAACAAGCGGTTTGCTACCACGGCGTTTTCTATAAAAGGTAGAGCGGGGTAGGACAAGGAGATCGCATTTTTTTATAGCTCACGCTATGAAAACGGCGTAGGATAAGGATGTCGGGTAGGTTTATTCTGTCTGATATAGCAGCTAAGGAGTCTCATTACTTCGAACAAAAAATCTGAGGAGACTGACATGAGCAAGCAAGATCTTTCTACTCGCCAAACAGAAGTTTCTATTAAACAGGTAGGGCTCTTAAGTGCATTCCGCTGGTTGCGTCAGGGGTGGGAGGATATGCGGTATAGCCTGACAGCAAGCTTGGGCCATGGCTTGATTATCACTGCGATGGGCTGGGTGGTTGTGATATTTACAAATAACCATTTGTACCTATTCGCTGCCGCCATTTCCGGCTTTATGCTGGTCAGCCCACTCATGGCAGCCGGTCTTTATGAATTATCTCGCTGCAAAGAGTCAGGCCAGTCGGTCAATTTCGATGTGTCATTGAATGGATTAAGACTAAACGGTCGCCGACTGGCAAAGCTCGCTGTACTGCTTGTACTGGCTGTTTTGGTTTGGTTCGGACTGTCTGCCATGATTTTTGAAAAGTATTTTCATGGCGAACTTCCCGCTATCAGCGGTGCTGTTTATCAAACCAGCTGGGTCACTTCTGCAGGAGCTACCTTTCTGATGGCCTACGGCGCTGTAGGAGGTGTTATTGCTGCCGGGGTTTTTATGCTCACTGCAGTGTCTGTTCCCATGATAATGGATAGATCCACCGGGCTATTTGCTGCAATGGGAACCAGCGTCAGGGCTGTCATGGCAAATTTGCCGGCAATGCTATTGTGGGGCGGCTTGCTTGTGGCCCTGACTGCAATAGGGTTTGCAACCCAGCTGTGGGGCATGATTGTGATCATTCCGCTGCTTGGTCATGCGACGTGGCACGCCTATCGGGATACTGTAGGTCGATAGATATACAAGCATCTATTTACCATTTGGTCCGTTTATTTACTCGTCAGAATAGGCTGAACGGTCTTTTATTTTACATAATATAAATTATGCGAATAATAAATGATGCGTTCATTCATGATGCGTTCATTCAATACGATCCTGCAGAGAAGCTCATACTCCCTTAAAACTCTTGGCTGTTAGAGCCAGCGCGCTGTATCGGTATGACCTTTTTCCAAAGCCAAGGCCCGGGCTGTTTTTCCATCGGCATCTTGCAGGTTGATATTTACCCCTGCAGCGATCAAAAGGCGAACAATCTCTTCATGCCCGTTTTTTGCCGCAAGCATTAAAGCCGTTTGGCGGTTAGGCGCAGGCAAATCGAGTTTTGCTCCCGATTTGATCAACAGCGCTAGAAGCTCGCGATAACCTTCATAAGCGGCATAATGAAGTGGCGTCCAGCCGGAAGGATTAACCTCTGCACCAGCTTCTAGCAGCATGGTGGCTACCGCTAGCTGCCCCTTCAAAGCCGCAAGAGTTAAAGCTGAATCGCCATACCGGTTCAAGTGATTCACTGCGGCTTTGTTTTTAATTAACTGCTCCACCAAGCGCTGATTCCCATTATGTGCTGCAATCATGAGCAGTGTTGAACCAGCGGGATCGGCGGTATTAACGTCCATGCCACGACTGATCAACTCGATGACCGTAGCGTTATCGCTATTTTGTGCGGCAATTAAAATATCGTCGTAGACTCCTGCTTTCGGCGCTAGAGAAAACAACAAAAAACCTATAAAAATAAATAGCTTATTCATGATTTTTCATAAAAAGCTTGAAGAAATTTTTCGTGGTCTCGCGGGCTAGTTCATCTAGCGGCATACCACGTAATTGCGCAACTTCCGCTGCCACATGACGCACCCAGGCAGGTTGATTAAGTTTGCCTCGATACGGAGCGGGAGCAAGATAAGGCGAATCTGTTTCTACAAGCAACCGGTCCAGCGGCACAAATGCAGCGACCTCTTTGACTTGTAGTGCTTTTTTAAATGTAACAATGCCCGAAATCGAAATATGAAAACCCTGATCAAGCGCTAATCTAGCCACGTCGAGCGTTTCCGTAAAGCAGTGGAATACCCCCCCTGCTTCACCTGCATTTTCTTCACGAAGGATGCGCAACGTGTCATCTGCGGCTTCTCGGGTATGGATAATCAGAGGCTTGCGCGATGCTCTGGCCGCGCGGATATGCGTGCGAAAGCGCTCTCGCTGCCATTCCAGATCACCTTGCAGACGGTAATAATCCAAGCCGGTTTCACCAATGGCAACTATTTTAGGATGCTCGGCCAGACGCAAGAGGGTTTCTACGGTGGGCTCCTCACCCTGCTCTGTATCGGGGTGAACCCCAACGCCAGCGTAAAGATTGGGGAAGCGCTCAATAAGTGACAGCACGCCCGGAAAGCGTTCCAGGGTGACACCGGCGATCAGCGCCCAGCCGACGCCATGCTCTTGCATGGCAGCTAAATAGGTGGCTTCATTTCCTTGGAAATCGGGGAAATCAAGGTGGCAGTGAGAATCAACGAAGAGTTCACTCATATGAATTCATTGCACGCGCACCGCCTGTAAATAGCGGATAGCGAGGGCCTCAAGAAATAATAACGGGTTCAGCGGATGTCGTGCGCTACGGCGAAACGCGTTGATTTCACGCCATCCAGAAAGCAATGCCACAGAATTCAGTGCGGCAATATTTTTGGGTCGTGGCCAACCACGGTGATAACGAACCTCGCCGGATGCTTTTTCCAAGGCTAAATCAAACAACCAGCATTGCAAACCTTCGACCAGGTTTTCCAGTCGAAATGCGTTTTCGGTTTTTGACTTGAGTAAGTTTTCCCAACGTGCAGCGAGTACAAGAGGGTCAGCAGGTGTGGATGCAAGACTGTCGATTAGGGCATCAATCGCCGCCAGCTGCCCCTCATTTTTCCATTGCATTACGCGCAAGGGGGCTCCGCCAGCAAGATCAAGATAACGCGCAGTTTTAGCATCCAGCCCCGCCTGCTTTAGCGACTGCGCGGCATCTTGGTCATTTGGTCGAGCGACCGGTACCAGGCGAGACCGGCTACGCAGGGTGGGTAGTAGTTTTTTTTGATTGCTTGAAATCAATAGAAAATAAACACTTGGAGGTGGTTCTTCAAGTATCTTAAGAAGTGAATTGGTGGCAGGAAGTGTCATCTCTTCCGCATCAGTAATCAAGATGACACGGCGGGTATTGCGATGGCTGCCTATAAAGACAAAGTCTTCCAGGGCGCGAATTTGATCAATGCCAATACTGCTTGATGCTGTTTTTTTGGCTTTTTCCGTTATTTTTTTACCCGCATCTTCTATCGCCTCTTCGGCTTCTTTTTCATCATCAGATGTAATTAGCCGAAAATCAGGATGCGTTCCGGATTCCATCCAGCGACATGCCTCACACTCACCGCAAGCTTGCCTGACCGCTGTAACAGGTTTGCCAAGAGACTCGCACAACAAGATTGCAGCCAACTTTTCAGCCAACATGCGTTTGCCCACGCCACGCGGGCCAACAAATAGCAACGCATGGGGCAGGCGTTCAAATCCTTGAGCGAGCAAGGAGTCGATTATTTTATTATTAATAAAATAATCAGATGGTTGAAATTGATTTCTCAAGTAATTTATTGATGATATTTGGCGGCTGATTGGCATCAATCAGGATGACACGATGTGGATTTTCTGTAGCAATGCGATGATAAGCCGCACGCACACGCTCAAAAAATGCCGTCTGTTCTTGCTCAAACCGGTCTGGCTGGTTGCCGGTTTTGGCTAATCTTTCCTGGGCTGTTGCTACAGGAATATCAAAAATGAACGTGCGATTCGGCTGCAAATTTCCCAGCGTCCAATCTCGCAGCGAGGCAATTTTTTCCCAGGCAAGCCCTCGCCCTCCCCCTTGATAAGCAAAAGAGGCATCCACAAAACGATCACAAACCACCCAGGCACCACGTGCTAACGCAGGTTCAATCACTTGCGCAATGTGTTCGCGACGCGCTGCGAACATGAGCAGCGCTTCAGTTTCAAGATGCATCGGCTCAGTCAGCAGTAACTTGCGCAATTGCTCACCCAAGGGGGTACCACCCGGCTCGCGAGTGGCAATAACCTCATGCCCCGATGCGCGCAAATGGTCCACCAGCCATGCGTGCTGGGTACTTTTGCCTGCACCATCAATCCCTTCGAAGGTAATAAATCGTCCCTGCATGCTTTATTTTTGCCCTTTTTGGTATTTTGCTACCGCGTGATTGTGCTCTTCCAGCGTACGTGAAAACACGCTGGAACTATCCCCTTTAGCCACAAAATAAACTTTATCACTTGGCGGTGGATGGGCAGCGGCACTTAGCGCGGCAAACCCTGGGGTAGCAATCGGCGTCGGCGGCAAACCGTGGCGAGTATAGGTATTCCATGCGGTATCCGTTTTCAGGTCGATACGACGCAAGTTACCGTCAAAATGCTCGCGTAATCCGTAAATGACCGTAGGATCGGATTGTAACGGTATGCCCATACGCAATCGGTTGATGAAAACCGCTGCGATTTGCGGTCTATCGCTGGCTTGCCCTGTTTCTTTTTCAACCAGTGAGGCCAGGATTAAAAGCTCATAGGGTGTCTTTAGCGGCAGGCTTTGATCGCGAGCTTCCCAGGCCGCTGCCAGCTGGCGTTGCATCGCCTGGTAGGCGCGAGCCAATAAATGCAGATCACTGCTGCCTTTGTCAAACAGATAGGTATCCGGAAAAAAGAGCCCCTCAGGACTGGCTGATTTATTTAGCGGAACTGCGCCGATACGAGCAAGTAATTCGTTGTCAGACAATCCTGCGGAGTCATGAGCCAGCTCAGGTGTTACATTCAGTATGGCTCGAAACTCTTTGAATGTATGACCTTCTATAAGCACTACCTGACCTTGGCTGACATCACCCCGAGTCAGTTTATCGAGGATCTGCAGCGCAGTCGTTTGCCCGGTCACTTCATAGCTGCCGGTTTTGATTGTCGCGGCGCGACCCAAAACGCGGCCCAATAATTCAAACTGCCAGGCAGGCAAATCAAAACCGGCGGATTCAACCACCTGGGCTGTGCGACGCAAACTGGCACCGGAAGGAACCGAAAATGTCACAGACTCCGCAGAATGCGGCAATGGGCGCAGGGCAATCCAGGCAATGCCTCCAGCGCTGAGCAAGGCGAATAGCAGCAGCAATTTAAGCACACCAAGCACACGCATGAGGATTGAAATAATCGAAATAACAAACCAACCGAAACCGGAAAATTTTCGGCTGGAGCGCGATAATACACCCTCTCACACCTCACATGGATGACGCATGATGAATCAGGAATGGATGACTTTCCTTGCCGCTCAAGACTTGGCAGCGGATAGTGTCAAACCGGACAGTGTCGAAAAATTGGCACACACCAGCCCGCTGGTCGCGGAACTTCAAGCTACACGCGATAGCGCTGTAATTACGCCACTGACAGATCTCGGCCTCATCCGTGCCAGGGGTGAAGATGCGGCCAATTTTTTGCAAAACCTGATGACCAATGATATTCAGGGCATCGCTGAGCAAAGTGCTCGCACCGCCGGATTTTGCACCGCCAAGGGACGCCTGCTGGCGATTTTTCTGATCTGGCGCGAAGGCAATGATTACCTGCTCATGCTGCCCAGTGAGATTTTGCCCCCCCTACTCAAAAAACTCTCGATGTATGTGCTGCGCGCCAAGGTCAAGCTCACCGATGCCACCAATGAACGTGTTTTGGTCGGGGTTTCGGTTCCGGCCACCGTCTCGCCAGAGCCGACTTTTCTTGCCGAAACCCTTCCCGTTCAAGGCGTTGCCGCAACCGATGGCGGGCAAATCATTCGCCTTGACAGCACACGCTGGCTGCTGTCGCTTGAACCCGCCGCCGCTATCCGGCGCTGGCCGGAACTCACTGCGCATGCCAAAACCACCAGCCTTGCCGCCTGGCATCATCTGGAAATCGTCGCAGGGCAACCGCGCATCAGTGTTGCCACCCAGGAAGCCTTTGTGCCGCAAATGCTCAACATGGATCTCCCCGTCGTCGCGGGCGTAAGTTTCACCAAAGGCTGCTATCCGGGGCAGGAAATCGTCGCCCGCACGCATTATCTGGGCAAGGTCAAACGACGCATGTTCCGCGCCAGCCTGCAAAATCCGGCCTCGCCCGGCACCCATGTCTATGCGCCCGAAACCGGCGATCAGCAATGCGGCGCGCTGGTCAGCGTCGCGCCCTCGCCGGCCGGCGGTTTTGAATGCCTGGTCAGCGTGCAGAGCAGCGCCGTCGCCGCAGGGGAAGTCCATCTGGGGGCACCGGATGGCGAGCGGCTGGGCTTTTTGCCCCTGCCCTACCCCATCGATTAAAGATGCCAGTCGGTGTGCCTGATTCTCGATGTGCCTGATTCTCCTTGCCTGGCAGACCGACCCGGACTATCCGCTGGTTATTGCGGCGAATCGCGACGAGTTTTTTGCACGGCCGACTGCGCAAGCCGATTTCTGGGCTGATGCACCGCAAGTGCTCGCCGGGCGGGATTTGCAGGCAGGTGGCTCCTGGCTGGGTATCACCCGCCAGGGCCGTTTTGCGGCACTGACCAACTACCGTGACCCGGCGCAAAATCAGCGGCTGCCATCGCGTGGCGCATTGGTCGCCGATTTTTTGACGGGCAACGAAACGCCGGAAAATTATCTGGCGCGCATCGCTGCCAGCGGCATTCGCTACAACGGATACAACCTGCTGCTGGGCGATGACCAATCACTCTGGTGGGCATCGAACGTTGCCGGTGAAGCGCGGCCGCTGGCCTCCGGCATCTATGGCGTCTCCAACGACCTGCTCGATACGCCCTGGCCAAAAGTCGGCGCTGGCAAGACGGCGCTGACAGCAGCGCTCGACGGCCTGCCCGACGACAGGCCGCTGTTCCACCTGCTACGGGACGACTTCATCCATCCCGACGAACACTTGCCCAACACCGGCATCCCGCAAGCCTGGGAACGCATGCTCTCGGCCGCCTTCGTCAAGTCGCCGGACTATGGCACGCGCAGCTCGACCGTGCTTTACCGGCAAAAAAATGGCTGGCTGACATTCGACGAGCAAACCTGGCTGACCGGCACCCAGCCGGGTTCACGCGCACGTTATCGCTGGCGTATTGGTATTGCATAGGCGCGCTGGATCACACGATCAATCCGGCATTACTCGAGCAGCGCCACCGATTTGACCTGTACCCACAGCGTTTGTCCGACAGCGATGCCCATCGCGGCGACCGCACGCCGGGTCAGCCGCGCCAGCAGCACGGCCTCACCAACCTGAACGCGGACCAGGGTGGCGCTGGGATGGTCATCATTCCCGATGGCATCCACGCGGCCTGGCAGGATGTTCTGAATACTGCTGATGCCGGGCCGCTCACGCGCCAGGCTCACGTCGCGCGCCAGCACGCGCACGCGCACCGGGCTGCCCACCGCGATGCCATGATCGGCCAGCCACAGGCTGCCACCGGCAAAATCAACCCGCGCCAGGTGCCATGCCGCATCCACCGCGGACACGGTGGCTTGCAGAATCGCTCCAGCATCCTCCCCGAGACGAACAGGCAGATCAAGCCGGGTCAGCGTTTCAGCGGGCGGGCCGTTGGCGATAACCCGCCCATCGTTCATGACGACCAGATGATCGGCCAATCGCGCCACTTCGTCGTGCGCATGGCTGACATAGAGGACAGGCATGGCCAGTTCATCGCGCAGGCGCTCCAGATAAGGCAGTATCTCGTGTTTGCGCTCAAAATCCAGCGCGGCGAGCGGTTCGTCCATCAGCAGCAGTTTTGGCGCAGCCAGCAGTGCGCGGGCAATGGCCACCCGCTGGCGCTCGCCGCCGGATAGCCGTTCCGGCTTGCGCAGCAGCAGGTGGCCGATGCCCAGCAAGTCGGTGATGCTGCGCTGGTCAACCGGTGCGGCCTGGTGGCGTTGGCTTCTCCTCGCGCCGTAGGCAAGATTGTCCTGCACGGTCAGGTGGGGAAACAGGCTGGCTTCCTGAAAGACATAACCCAGAGCGCGGCGATGAACGGGCAGAAAGAAGCCGGGCTTCTGCCAGCATTCGCCATTCACCACGAGATGCCCTGCGCTGACTTTTTCCAAGCCTGCTATGCAGCGCAGCAGTGAGGTTTTGCCGGAACCCGATGGGCCGAATACCGCGGTGATGCCCCGCGCTGGCAGTTGCAAATCGACGTCCAGCGAAAACGTGGAGGAAGCCGCGGCTGCATAGGTCAGCGAGAAGCGCGCTTCAATGCTCAATTGGCCGCCTTTCGGGAGGTCATCGGGTTGAAGCGGTAGAGCAGCAGCAACACGCAAAAGCTGAACAGCAGCAAACCGCCAGCGAGCCAGTGCGCCTGGGCGAATTCAAGCGCTTCGACATGGTCATAGATTTGCACCGACATCACGCGGGTCTTGTCCGGGATATTGCCGCCAATCATCAGCACCACGCCGAATTCGCCGATGGTGTGCGCAAAACTCATCACCGCCGCCGTGATGAAGCCCGGTCGGGCGAGCGGCAAGGCGACGGTGAACAAA
>JALRCC010000193.1 GCA_023257495.1 Rugosibacter sp.
TGGCGGACTGCTTGGTCAGGCTGGATGTAAACGGATGCGAAGGCGTCCACCAGACTTCGGTGGTCAGACCATCGCCGAGTTCACCCAGTGCTTCGATCGCGCCGGGGAACAACAGCGCCTTGCCCAGCGTGATGACCTTGGGCTTGTAGCCTTGCTGGCGAGCCTGTGTGAGGAAAGTCTTTGCATCCGGTGGAATCACAACACCGGTCACGATCTCGACATTATCTTTTTTGAAGGCAGCGATCTGCGCGGAAAAATCCTGTGTGCCATTCTGGAAGCGACCCGGATCCGTCAGCGTATAGCCTTGTGCCGCCAGAGGTTTGGGAAAGCCGACTTCTTTGTCACCCCAGGCATTTCCATCACCGTCATTCGGGAACAAACCACCTACTTTCTTGTTGGTCTTTACGCTGTTCCAGCCATTCGTAAAGTTGGCGATGACGTCCTCAAGCCCCCAGAAGATGTGATAAGTCCACTTGAAACCTTTGGCGGGATCACCCTTGCGGCCAAAGAACCATGGCTGCCAGGGGACTACGGACGACACGCAAGGCAGCTCATTGAGTTCGCAGGCGTCGCTGACTGGATTTGCCGTCTCTGGCGTACCTGCAGTCAGAATCATCGCGACCTTGTCTTTCAGGATCAGGTCATTGGCGACCTCACCAGCACGGTTGGGATTCGACTGGCTGTCTTTCAGCACGATCTCGACCGCGTATTTCTTCCCGCCGACCGTCACACCCTCCTTGAAGGCGCCCTTCATCTGCTCGATCACCCATTTGTCCGCTTCACCGAACGGAGCGAGCGGACCGGTTTGCGGCGACACATAGCCGATCTTGATCGTGTCAGAAGCAAAAGAAAAACCGGAGGCAGCAAGCAGCGCCGCCGCAGCTGTTCCGTGAATAAATCCACGCCTTGTGATTGTCATGGTCATGTCTCCTTGTGTGATTGTGTTGACTACTTCCGTTTTCATGCTCTTACCTACCACGCGAGCTTGCAGCGCGGTGCCAATACACGACAGCGCCAGACTAGTGTCCGGGCGGCGCGCCCTCCCAGGCACGCTGCAGAAGTTCACGCAGCGCATCTGAGGCCTCAGGATTGACAGGCCTGGGATTCCAATACGGATTTTGTACAGCGATCTGCACAACCCGCTCAATGTCTTCACTTTTCATGCCGATATCGCGCAACGCGACCGGCGCACCATTTGTCTTTGCCAGCTGATACAGACCTTGCGCGGCGTCATCTCTGTGAAGCGCGCGTTCTATTCGGCGCATCGCTTCCGGCGCTGCGCCCGCGTTGTAGCTGATGGCATGCGGGAGCACAACGGTATGCACCTCTGCATGTGGCAAGTTCAATGTCCCACCCAGCGTGTGACATAACTTGTGGTGCAAAGCCATGCCGACATTACCGAGCACCGTCCCGCAGAGCCATGCGCCATACAGTGCATCGCTCCTTGCCCCCAAATTTTTGGCGTCTGCCTTGATCTTCGGAATGGCATCGGCCAGCGCCCGAATGCCTTCTTCCGCCATCAAATCCATGACCGGGTTACTGTCCTGCGCATACAGACCTTCGGCTGCATGAGCGATGGCATTCATTCCGGAGGTAACTGATAGCCCAGCTGGCAGTGACACGGTCAGTTCAGGGTCATAAATCACCGTGCGTGGCAATACGCGCGGATCGCGACCCGTTTTCTTCAGGCCATTCTCAGTGATCCCCCAGATCGGCGTCATCTCGCTGCCCGCATAGGTCGTCGGTACTGCCAGAATGGGTAGGCCGGATTGCAGGGCAATCGCCTTGCCCAGCCCCGTTGTCGAACCTCCACCGACGGCAAGCGCACAATCCGCATCAAGGCGCCTCGCTTCATCGACTGCAGCAGCAGCAGTTGCAGCGGGTACGTGCATTACGGCTTTGGGATAGATACCGGCCGAGCGGCTTCCCAATCGCCTTGCAATGTCCTCGGCCAGCGTCTGCTGCTCCGGGGTGCAAAGCACCAGTGCCCGGTTCGCGCCTAGCAGCTGTACCTCACGCTCGAGATGTTCCAGCGATCCCGCGCCGAACACCACGCGCGATGGCTGGCCGTTATAGACGAAAGAACGCACCCGTACCCCTTAGCGCTTGAAATGCGGAAGGATCTGCGCATCGACATTCACCCACACTGATTTCGCTTCGGTGTAGTCGTGCATCGCCTCAAAACCCATCTCCCGTCCGTAGCCAGACTGCCCGACGCCCCCAAACGGTGAACCAGGGTTAACGCGCTTGTAACTGTTGACCCAGACCATACCGGCACGGATATCACGCGCCATCTTGTGTGCGCGGGATAAATCGCGAGTCCACAGTCCACTGCCAAGTCCATATTCAGTGGCGTTGGCAATCTGGAGCGCCTCGGCGTCATCCTTGAACGTTGTCACGGTCACGAAGGGGCCGAAGACTTCTTCCTGCGACACGCGATCTGTCGGCTTTGCGCGGACAATCGTAGGCTCTACATAGCAGCCCGCTGCCAAATCAGGATGGGATGGCGCTTTACCGCCAGCGAGAATCTCGCCGCCCTGCTGCTTTGCCACATCAACAAATGCCAGCACACGGTCGCGGTGCACGGTACTGGTCAGCGGTCCCATTTCGGTGTCGGGATCGAGCGGATTACCCAGTCGAATTGATTTTGCCAGCGTGACAAATCGGTCGAGAAACTCGTCGGCGACTTTTTCGTGAATGATCAGGCGTGAGCCGGCAATACAAGCCTGCCCCTGATTATGGAAAATAGCCCATGCGGAACCATTCACGGCGGCGATCAGATTGGCATCTTCAAAAATGATGTTCGCACCCTTGCCGCCCAACTCAAGCTGCACACGCTTGAGATTGCCTTTGGATGCCTCGACTATTCTGCGCCCGATATTCGTCGAACCGGTAAACGATATTTTTACAACCGCAGGATGTTCAGCCAGATGCTGGCCCGCGGTCGCGCCATAACCGACGACGATGTTAACCACGCCTTCAGGGAAACCGATCTCTGCCATCATCTCTGCGATACGCAGCGTGGACAAGGGTGTGATCTCTGAGGGCTTCATGACGACGGTGTTGCCTGCTGCCAGCGCCGGACCCATTTTCCAGCTGGTGAACATGAGCGGAAAATTCCACGGAACGATCTGTCCGACGACACCCACCGGCACGCGAGACACGTAGTTGAGAAAGCCTGTCTCGACTGGCACCAGACTGCCCTGGAATTTATCGGCCATACCCCCAAAATAACGGTAGCAGGCTGCCGTACGCAGCACGTCAATATTGCGGGCGTCACGGATAGGA
>JALRCC010000201.1 GCA_023257495.1 Rugosibacter sp.
GCGGCAATCGTAGAAAGCCGGTTTCGGGAAGTTGGTTCATTCTGGATACTCCATTTATGGCCGTCGCTGGCCGATATGTGCATCCTACGAATGGAATTTTCTTAGCCCGGCTAAGTTAACTTTCTGCGATGCTTGGACACGGCCGCCTTAAATGAGGTGAACTTGTAGCTGCTACGAACTTCCTCAACACCTTCATAACGTGAAATGAATTCCACAACGAGTCCATCCTTTTCGTGCCACGTTTCAATTGGTTCAGTCTCCTTATCAACAAGCAAATTGATTAGCTCACCCCATAATTCCTTTACTGGAATGTAATCGCCAAGCTGATCCGTTTTCTCAGCCAAGTCACGAACCAATTTAGCAATACTGAATTTTTCATAGTTTTCATAGCCCAGAAAAATAGTTGTCCTGTTACTCCGCGATTTGACTGTTTGCGCTTTGCGAT
This sequence comes from Rugosibacter sp., assembly GCA_023257495.1. The sequence continues at coordinate 446 of JALRCC010000201.1, forward strand.
ATTTTTCGATATATCGCCACATCGTTATCGCACCCCCACTATGCCAAAAGGATAGGGTGGAATTTATCGACTGGTTTGCAGCGATAATCCAGTGAATCGCATCCGGCAATTTTCCCTCCGACAACGCCACCTCTGCCTTGTCCACCTTACGCTCTGCCCATTGCAGCTTGTCCATCGCACCCCGCAAGCTAACCTGGTGAGGCGTCAGGGTTCCGAATGCCCATTGATCGGGCAACCCATGAGGATTGCTGCCGGGTTTGACCTTTGGTAGTGGGTATATCTCGCCAACTTCCGACAATCGCTTTTGATTTTCGGAAACAGATTTTCGAGCAAGTGAAATTTGCCAACGCAGCATATTTTCTACGCTTGAATAAGGATCATCCACGACCACCCTCCTTTATGCCGCCGCCTGTTTAATCGGTGTCACCTTGCTTTCACTCTTCGCCATTTCGGCGGGCAGGTCTGCACATTGCTGCATCATGGCCCGCCGCTCTTCCATGTATTCGCCTTGGTTGTAGCTGGCCCGCACCTTGTTGCGTTCGGCACTGACTAGGGATTTTCCCACTCCATAGGCTCCCACGAATCGCTCTCGATCAGGGTCGTAATGTGCGCCCGGACTGCTGCCGGAACATATGCAGGAAAATCCATTATCGCGCCCTTTTGCATCGCCCTTGAATCGGAAACCGCACCAGCCGGGCAAGGGTTTCCCGGTGTTCGCCCTTGGGGATCAGCCTCAGGCTAGATGCGGTTAAACTTTACGCCGCCCCGACCACCTTTGATATTTATTGATTTTTTTTCAACAGCCTCAGGCTAGATGCGGTTAAACTTTACGCCGCCTCTAACGGCTTCACTTCCTGATTGATCCGTTGCCCTAGCTCGCTCTCTGCCTGTTTCAGGTCAAACGTGCCTTGCAGGTTCAGCCAGAATTGCCCCGTGGTGCCGAAGTATCTTGCCAGCCGCAAAGCGGTATCCGGGCTTATGGCACGGCGTTCGCGCACAATGTCATTGAGGCGTGTTGCGGGTACGCGCAGCTCAATCGCCAGCGCATGCGGACTCATGTTCAAGGGGGCGAGATATTCCTCGCGGATAATTTCGCCGGGATGTATTGCTCTCATCTTGTTCGTTGCCATAATTTTCCCTTTCAGTGGTAATCGACAATCTCGACATCCGCCGCACCGTTATCTGCCCACACAAAGCACACGCGCCATTGGTTATTGATGCGGATGCTATGTTGCCCCTGCCGGTTGCCGCCCAATGCTTCCAGCCGGTTGCCGGGTGGCGATGCCAAGTCTCGCAATTCAACAGCATCATCCAGCATTTGCAGCTTGCGTTCGGCAACGGCTTCGATATTACGAAAACGCTTCGGCTTGCGGCCTTCATAAAGCGCCAGTGTGTCGGCACATCGGAAAGAGCGGATAGTCATGGACGCATCATATAACGCATGACGTTAAACGTAAAGTGGTTTGCAGTGGGATTGCACGCAGTCGTAATCATGCCTTTTCCGCTTAGGCTGCCTTGCCCGTCGCCAGTTGCACGATATTGCTGGCATTGGCGCAATACCTGCCCCATGCGGCCATCAATTCCACCCGCCGCTCGAACAGATCACTACGCTGATAAGCGGCCTCTACCTTGTCTTTATTGACGTGCGCTAGGGCAAGTTCCAGTGTTGCACCGGGGAATGATGTTTGCTCAGCACCCCACTGGCGAAAAGCGGAACGGAACCCATGCACGGTTACATCTTTGGCGATACTGTGCAGCATCTTGTTGATCGCCACGTCTGACAGCAGGCCACCGCGTCCGCCGGGGAAAACCCGCTCAGCTTCATTCATGCGCCAGCTTTGCATCTTGGTGAGTATTTCCAGCGCTTCCGCGCACAATGGCACGCGATGTTCACGGCCTGCCTTCATCCTTGACGCTGGAATAACCCACACGGCGTTTTTTTGATCAATGTCCGCCCATAGCGCGCCGCGTGCTTCGCCGGAACGGGCAGCGGTCAGGATGGTGAACCTCAGGCAATAGGCGGACATTACGTCCTTTTGCCGCAATGCAGCCATGATGCCCGGAACGTCGGCATAAGGTGCAGCGGCAAAGTGTGTAACAGTTGCCACCTTGTTTGGTAACGGTAGCACCTTGTCTAAAACGCCACGCCAGCGCGCCGGGTTGTTGCGGCCGTGGTCATCATCATGCACGGCCGCATAATCCAGCACCGCCTCGATACGCTGCCGCACGCGGGTTGCGGTTTCGGTCTTGGTTGCCCATATCGGCAAGAGAATCGACTTCACGTCGGCTAGCGTGACCTCTTTGGGCAGCTTGTCGCCTATGACGGGATAGACGTACTGCATCAAAGTAGCTTCCCATTGCCCGGCATGCTTGGCATTGCGCCAGCCCGTCCGCTTGGACTCGATTAGCGCCAGCGCGCAATCCTTGAATGTCTTTCCTGCGGTGTCTTTCTTAATGCGCACCAGTAATGCCGGGTCTCTGCCGTCGGCAATCTCCGTGCGCATCTTGGCGGCTAATTCGCGCGCTTGTGCCAGTGAGCGGGCATTGGTTGCACCCAAGCCGATAACGATAGGTTTGCCAGCAGCCTTATATCTGAAAACCCACACCCGTGACCCTCCCCTGACGCGCAGGAAAAGGTTGCCGCCGTCTTTATGAACACCCTCTCCCAAGGTGTCCACTTGCCTTGCTGATAGCAGTTTGATGGTCGCCATATCGTCCTCTCAAGTTCGCTTCTGGGGTTACCTTTGGGCTTACCCTTAAACGCGGATTCAGGCGGATTATGGCGGAATAATATGGAATAGTCAATTCATAAGTAACTGTAAAACAAGGGTGTTTATGGAACAGCTTGGATTACCTCGGACTATGGCTTGTAGGACTGCGTCTCCGCCAAGCATCATGTAAACAAGCGCCTTTCGGGGCGTTTTTTTTACCCATCAATATAACCATCAATTAGGGATGCGCTTGATGGAATGGCAAGTCTCCGCCTAACTCAGCGCCGTCTCACCAGCGCCGACTTTTCGCACTGATGACCACCAGCAACGTCGGCTGGCTGGCACACTCCCAAGCGATGAAGCGATCGGCGCAAGGCAAAAAAATGGGGGCATCAAGCCCCCATAAAAGATGATTTGATGCTTTGGTTAATCAGACTTGGTTTCTATCATCTGTAAAGGCTCATCCACAATAATGTGGGCTGGCTTGGGTTTGCGTCCGAGAGGCTGGATAGGCGTCATCGGTGTGGATGGCGCGTCAGCAGTCTGTGCCGTTTCAATCAAAATCAACCCGGCTTGCTGCAACGTATCCGAGAAGTTCTTCGGTGGCGTTGGTATCTGCGCCGCAGGTGCTACGGAAGGCGCTACAGCAGGGGGTGCGGAATGCATGGCTTCAGGTAACGTGAAGGGGAGCTCTGCAGACGCCGCGCTTGCTGCTGGTACAGAAGCAGCGATAGGCGCAGGGATAGAGGCTGCTGGTGTTTCAATCACGGGTGCGATAGGCGCTGGCGTGGCTGACATAGGCGCTGCTGCTGCAATCTGAGGAGCTGCAGTGACGCTTGGTGTTGGTGCCATGGCAATGGTTTGCGCCGGTGCGTTATCTATTGCCGCAGAGAGATTGTTTGTTTCGGTAACGCCAACACTTGTAGCGCTATTGCTATCGACTGCTGCTGATACCTCACCTTCAATGCGATTGCCACGGTCCGCGCGATCACCGCGTCCACGACCCCGCCCGCGATTTCTGCGCCCGCTGCGTGTGGTGCCTTCTGTGGTGCTGGCTTCGGCTTCAGTAAAAGTCGGCGCTGGTGATACGGTGCTATCAGCAGATGATCCGGCGGGTGCGTTACGTGGGGGACGGGGTTGTCTTGGCTCACGGGGCTCCCTGGGTTCGCGCACCTCTTTGACTTCTTTGGGTGTGGCCGGTTTATTGCGGCTGTTGCTTGCCTCTGGTGCGGGGGAGGCTTCATCACGACGGCTTTGCGAGTCTTGCTGGCCTTGTGGGCGGGGTTTCCGTTCGTTATTACGTTCGCTATTGGCCGGTTGACCTTCTGCACGGGATGCGCGATCACGATTACCATCGCGATTCCGGTTGCGGTTGTTATTGCGTGAGCGTTGTGCGTTGGCGTTGTCTGATTTTGGCGCAGGGGTTGCTGCTTTTTTCTCGCCAAAAAAGAAAGCGGCCAGTTTGCCAAAGAGGCTAACCGAGGAGGTCGCTGGTTTTGCAGAACGCGAGGAATCGATAATTGGCGCGGGTTGACCAGCGGGAACTCCGCGAACTGCCGCTTCAGTTTTGACCGGGGTGCTCTCGGTTTGAGCCGAAGGCGTTTGATACGCTTCTTCGAGCGGGCGTGTGGCCATCTGATAGCTGGCTAAATTGGTCGGGCCTTCGCTGTTGAGCTGATCGTGCCGCACACGCACAATCTCAGGTGCAGGTGTTTCCAAATGGCGGTTAGGGACAATGACCAGATTGACGCGGTGACGCGATTCGATGTGCGAGATATCGACGCGCTTTTCATTCAGTAAAAAGGTGCCGACATCGACTGGAACCTGGCAATGCAAGGCACCCGTGTTGTCTTTCATGGATTCTTCTTCAAGAATCCGCAAAATGTGGAGCGCTGCTGATTCGGTGCTACGGATATGCCCTGTGCCGGTGCAACGCGGGCAGGTAATGTAGCTGGTTTCAGCTAACGCGGGACGCAGGCGCTGGCGGGAGAGCTCAAGCAGACCAAAGCGGCTGATCTTGCCGGTTTGCACGCGTGCACGATCGTGATGCAAGGCATCGCGCAGACGGTTTTCAACTTCGCGCTGGTTTTTCGCGGTGTCCATATCGATGAAGTCGATCACAATCAGCCCGCCCAAATCACGCAAGCGAAGCTGACGTGCAATTTCGTCAGCGGCTTCGCAGTTGGTGCGCAGTGCGGTTTCTTCGATATCACTGCCTTTGGTCGAGCGACCCGAGTTAACATCAACCGACACAAGGGCTTCAGTGTGATCGATGACGATAGCGCCCCCGGAAGGGAGGTTGACTTGCCGTGAGTAGGCGGATTCGATTTGATGCTCGATCTGGAACCGCGAGAACAAGGGCACGTCGTCCTGGTAGCGTTTGACACGGGAAACATTGCCGGGCATGACGTGAGCCATGAACTGCTGTGCCTGTTCAAAGACATCGTCGGTATCGATGAGAATCTCGCCGATTTCGGAATGAAAATAATCTCGAATGGCACGAATAACAAGGCTTGATTCTTGATAAATCAGGAACACGCCGCTTTGGGCTTTCGCGGCACCATCAATGGCATTCCAGAGTTGCAGGAGATAGTTCAGATCCCACTGGAGCTCTTCCAGAGAGCGACCGATACCTGCGGTACGCGCGATCAGGCTTGTGCCGCTGGGGACTGTTAGCTGATCCATGATCTCACGGAGCTCTTGCCGATCTTCGCCCTCGATGCGCCGAGAAACTCCGCCGCCCCGAGGATTGTTGGGCATTAATACAAGGTAACGCCCGGCGAGTGAAATGTAGGTGGTGAGCGCAGCTCCTTTATTCCCGCGTTCTTCTTTTTCCACTTGGACAATGAGTTCTTGTCCAACAGAGAGCGCCTCCTGGATGCGCGCCTTACCGACATCTACGCCGGGTTTGAAGTAGCTGCGAGAAACTTCCTTGAAGGGTAAAAAGCCATGCCGTTCGGCACCATATTCGACAAAGGCAGCTTCAAGGCTGGGCTCGATGCGGGTGATAACGGCTTTATAGATGTTGCTTTTACGTTGTTCTTTCGAGGCTGATTCAATGTCTAGGTCAATCAGTTTTTGACCATCCACAATCGCGACGCGGAGTTCCTCAGCCTGCGTCGCATTAAAAAGCATGCGTTTCATATTTATTTTCTCCTACGCGCTACACAGGCAGGAGGGCACGGCAAGTCTTTACTGGCGGCGTTAGATCACCTTCAGTGTGAGTCCGGTTTGCAATCGGGATGGCAAGTTCATGGTGCCTCGGCTGATTTGGCAAATAGTTTGGCAAATGATTTAAAAGAATTTTGGCAAACAAAACGTATGACTTCGTAAGACTTGTCTTTCAAAAGCGTCTGCTGATCATCATCAGCATCCTGCAATCTGTACCCTTCTGTGCGTGTGTGACGCGCAATCAAGTAGTATTCGCTCTTTGTGTCGGGTGAGCGAGATTCCCGTGGTCGGCTGGGGCAATGCCGCTGCCGAAAAGATTTCGACCGCGCCGCATGCTCATGTCACTGGTGTTTTTCACCAAATCATTGATCAAATCTCAGTGATTGCAGTAAAAGTTTCAAGAATGACCGCATTCAGAAACCGCGCCTCTAACGCCACTTCGGGCCGTCAGGCACGCCATTTCAGAATGGCTAACCAAGGATGAGTATATTGCAAATGAAGGACTTAAGCAAAGATTCGGTGACATGGCTTGAGATAGGAGATGAGGCAGAAGGGCAGCGGATCGACAATTTTCTTTTGCATATTGCCAAGGGGGTACCCAAAAGTCACATTTACCGTATTTTGCGCAGTGGTGAAGTGCGAGTAAATAAGCGGCGAATTGGCGTTGAGTATCGTCTCAAGGTGGGTGACGTGTTACGCATGCCACCGATCCGTGTGGCTAAAATGCCCGACCAGGTGCTGGTTGTAGCGCGTGAATTCGATATTGTGTATGAGGACGAGGCGCTGATTATTGTGAATAAGCCCGCTGGCGTTGCCGTTCATGGCGGCAGTGGTGTCAGCTTTGGTGTGATTGAGCAGTTAAGGCGCGCGCGCCCGCAAGCCAAGTTGCTTGAATTGGCCCATCGTCTCGATCGCGAAACATCAGGTTTGCTGATTGTCGCTAAAAAACGCCTTGCATTGACGCGATTGCATGACCAGTTTCGCGAAGGGGTGATTGCCAAGCGCTATCTGGCACTTGTGAAAGGCGTTTGGGTAAATGAATTACAGCATGTGCGCTTGCCTTTGCTTAAATATCTGACCGCAGAAGGCGAGCGGCGCGTGAGTGTTGATCCGGCGGGCAAAGTGGCACATTCGATTGTTCGCTTGCAGAAACAATGGAAAAAAGAAAACTTCAGTCTGGTCGAGGTAGAACTCAAGACAGGACGTACGCATCAGATTC
>JALRCC010000255.1 GCA_023257495.1 Rugosibacter sp.
TGCTGCTGCTCCTGCAGCCGACGCAGCGAAGAAGTAATTTAGTAATTTTCTTCTTCAATAATAAAAAAGCCAGCCTTCGGGCTGGCTTTTTTATTGCCTAACAACCATTAACCACCAAACCATTAACCACCAAAGTATCAGGGGTTGTGCGAGGTTGTATAAAGTTACGTGCCCTTACGTAAGCTGCGTCAAGCTGCAAAGGTTTGCTGTCGCCACGTATTACTTCAACTGCTCATGCAGCAAGCCAATAATCCGTTTTGCAGTCGTCGAACTATCGACGCCACCTTCACGGGTCAATAGCTGAACAAGGTTGCTATCCCCTTCTTTTTTAACCTGGATGCGATATTGCGAGGCCTGAACCGGCTTGCTCTTATCTGCATCACTACTTTTCCAGAACATCATTTTGGATAAAAGGCCGGGTTCATCTTTTTTCTTGTTATCCGCTTCCGGATCGACATAACGAACATAATAAAGACCCTGTGAGCGATCGCGATCCTCCACAGTAAATCCGATGCGATCCAGCGCCAACCCCACGCGTCGCCATGCGCGATCGAAGGGTTCCTCCAGCACAAGCGCACCACTGCCATCAGCAGCGCGAGACAGTTTCGCACGCTCAGCCGGTTGGTCAGCAGCAATCAGGGTCTTGGCACGCGCTTCCTGGGCACCTAGCCGCACCATCAAACGGCGCAACATTTCTGCCTCCAGCTCAGGATCAGGTGGACGCGGCTGCCAGCGAGTTTCCGTTTTACCTTCATTCACATAGACCTCGTACATTCCCCGATGGCTGATGTAAATTTCCGTGGTGTCAGGCTCGCTTCCTTTTTCCAGACGTACTCGGTATTTATCACGCTCAGGCGTGGAGTAAACATCATCAAACACTTTGCCCAGTGTGCTGCGAATAAAATCCTGCGGCAATTTGGCGCGATTCTCAGCCCAATCGGTCTCCATGATGCCAGCCTCAGGCAACTCAACATTAACAAGCAGACCGATCTCCTGCCAAAATTCTTTCACCAACGGCCAAAGCTTTTCCGGACTACCGGATACAACCAGCCAGCGCTGAGTGCCTGCCCGTTCGATACGCATCTTTTCTATCTGCGGCAAAACCTCGGTAGAAGAAGGCTCGGCGCGTGCTTCACCACGTTCATTGGCATAGGCCGAATAGGTTGCAGGGCCTTTGCTGCCGGCCACATCAGGCACGACATAACGCTCATCGCGGCTAGGTTGGGTCAAATCGGGAGGAATCTCCAGCGATGGTAATTTCGCCTTGCCAGCCGATTTGTATTCAACTTTCTTGGTTTCGATCAGCGGGCCGCTACAGCCAGCAGTCACACCCACCAGAAGCATCAAAAGTAATGGTGACAGACAATTCTTTTTCATGAGTGACAAGTAGTTAAATCCCGTTTAAATAACAATATCCGCTGCACGCAAAGCGTCATGCACACGCACGCAAGAGGCTGCCGTCAGCGGCAGAAGGGGTAGCCGCAACGCGCCATCAATCAAGCCCATTTGCTGTAACGCCCACTTGGTAGGCGCAGGACTTGGCTCAATAAACAGATCACGATGCAAATCCAGCAACTGAAAATTCAACGCACGCGCTACAGGTAAATCACCGGCTTGTGCTGCCTGGCACATGGCGTGCATCAGGCGTGGAGCAACATTGGCGGTAACCGAAATGGTCCCCGCTGCTCCCAATAGCATCAACGCCAGAGACGTTGCATCATCACCACTATAAACAGCAAAGCCCTCGGGCGCACGACGCAATAAATCCGACCCGCGTTCGATATCTCCCGTTGCATCCTTGATACCGATAATTCCTGGCACTTCTGCCAATCGCAACGCAGTATCATTCGACAAATCAGCCACCGTGCGGCCAGGCACGTTATAGACAATCATGGGCAACGCCACAGCCTCGGCAATGGCTTTGAAATGTTGAAACAGCCCTTCTTGTGTCGGCTTGTTGTAATAAGGCACCACAGAAAGATGCGCAGCCACCCCCGCTTGCCGCGCAAACTGCGCCAGCTCAATGGCTTCACGGGTGGCATTTGCCCCCGTTCCGGCAATCACGGGAATTCGCCCGGCCACATGCTGCACCGTGGTTTCAATCAATAGGCAATGTTCGGCAAAGTCCACCGTGGGCGACTCGCCCGTCGTGCCCACCACCACAATGCCGTCGGAGCCTTCGGCGATATGCCAATCGAGCAAGCGCCTCAAGGCAGATATCTCACGTGATCCATCCGCCTGCATGGGGGTAATGATGGCAGGAATTGAACCCTTGATTGACCCCTTGATCGAACCGTGAATC
>JALRCC010000018.1 GCA_023257495.1 Rugosibacter sp.
CATTCACCGGGATGAAGCTCCGGTAGATCTTTCAGGTAGCGAGACTGGCGAACGCCTTTTCTGCCGCAGAGAGTGTTGCGGCAATATCCGCTGGCGTGTGTGCAGCTGAGACAAAACCCGCTTCAAAGGCCGAAGGGGCAAGATAAATACCCTGGTCGAGCATGGCGTGATAGAACTGATTGAAGGCGGCTGTATTCATGGCCATGACTTCGGCATAACTGTTTGGTGGCGTGGCAGAAAAATACAACCCGAACATGCCACCCACGGCTTGCGCTGAAAAAGGCACATTTTGGCGCTGCGCGATGGCAGTCAAACCAGCCGTCAGCGCGCGGGTTGTATTTGCCAGTGCGGCATAAAAACCCGGAGCTTCGAGCTGCTTGAGTGTTGCCAGCCCTGCGGCAACAGAGATGGGGTTGCCCGAGAGCGTGCCTGCCTGATACACGGGGCCGAGCGGGGCGATTTTTTGCATGATGTCACGCCGTCCGCCAAAGGCACCTAGCGGCATGCCGCCGCCGATAATCTTGCCAAAGGTGGAAAGATCAGGCGTGATGCCATACAGTCCTTGCGCCGAGGTGAGTCCGACCCGAAAGCCCGTCATCACTTCGTCGAAAATCAGCACCGTGCCGTAGCGCGTACATAGCTCACGCAAGGTGGCAAGAAAGGCCGGTTGCGGGGCAACCAGGTTCATGTTGCCAGCAACCGGTTCGACAATCACCCCGGCGATGCGATCGCCCTCATTGGCGAAAATATCGTGCAGACCTTCGACATCGTTGTAATTGAGCACCAGTGTGTGGCGCGCCAGATCGGCTGGTACCCCGGCAGACGAGGGGTTGCCGAAGGTCAGCATGCCAGAGCCCGCTTTGACCAGCAGGCTGTCGCTGTGGCCGTGGTAACAGCCCTCGAATTTGATCAAGGTGTCGCGGCCGGTATGCCCGCGCGCCAGGCGGATTGCACTCATGGTGGCTTCGGTACCCGAAGAAACCAGGCGCACCATGTCCATGCTGGGGACTAACCGGGTCAGTTGCTCGGCCAGCTCAACCTCGCCTTCCGTGGGTGCGCCGAATGATAGGCCCCTGGCTGCCGCTGCCTGCACGGCCTGTACGGTCGCCGGGTCGGCATGGCCGAGTATTAGTGGTCCCCACGAGCCGACATAGTCGATATAACTGCGGCCATCTGCATCCCACACGCGCGAACCCATGCCACGGGTGAAAAATGGTGGCGTGCCGCCAACCGAGCGAAAGGCGCGGACGGGTGAATTCACGCCACCAGGGATCGTGTGCTGGGCACGCGTAAAGAGAGCTTCGTTAGCGGTCATGGCGAGGCCTTTATGTAACCGGGTCGGTGGTCGTGGATAGTGCGGCGGGACGAAACAAGGCACCATAGGCTTCTGCACGAGATTGAATATCCATCACATCGAACAGATTGCTGGCTACGGCCAACAAGTCAGCACCAGCTGCCAGCACCGCTGGTGCGTTGTCCAGCGTGATGCCGCCAATGGCAACAATGGGTAGCTTGAAGCGCTGTTTGGCCTCTGTTAAAAGTTCCAGCGGAGCATGGGTGGCACCGGGTTTGGTGCGCGAATCAAAAATACTGCCAAAAGCCAGATAGTCGGCTCCGGCTGCTGCAGCTTCTGTTGCGCGGGTCAGGTCGTTGTAGCACGAGACGCCAAGAATGCGCTGTGGCCCGAGGGCGTTGCGCGCGGCGGTGAGCGAGCCGCCGGGTGCATCATCGCGACCGATATGCGCGCCATCGGCACCGATTTCGATCGCCAGCCAGATATCGTCATTGATAATGAGCTTGGCTCCGACCGCACGACAAATGCGCAGCAACTCGGCTGCCTGGGCACGGCGCAGCGGGCGCGAGGCGGTTTTGTTGCGATATTGAACAAGCGGCACGCCGCCTTTCAAGGCGGCATTTACCAGTGCCGATAGGCGCGGCAGCAGCGCATCATCAAGAGTAATGGCGTAAAGGCCAGAGAGTTTTTTCATGCGTGAAAGAGTCTAAGGTTGGTTTGCTTTTTGATGATCCGCTGCGTCATCGGCATCGTCAGCATCGTCATCGTCACGCGACCAGAAAAGACGGTCGGGAATGAATTGTCCCATACCAGGGCGAAAGCCTGCGGCCAGTGTTTGCCAGGTGTATTCCTGTGCACCGGCGATGGCTTCAGGCAAATCAATACCGTGCGCCAGATGTGCGGCGATAGCGGCGGCCAGCGTGCAACCCGAGCCATGATAGCTGGCGGATAAACGCTCCCAACGATCGGTGCGCACAACGCCATGGCTGCCATACAGCGTGTTGACTACTTGTGCGGTGTCTTCGTGCGTGCCGGTAATCAGTACATATTCGCAACCCGAGTCAATCAGTTGATGCGCGCAAGTGGCAAGGTCCGGGTTTTGTGGCACCTCGTCCTGATCTTCTTCCGATTGTTGCACCAGGCGACGCGCCTCCAGGCTGTTGGGTGTGAGCACCGTGGTTTGCGGCAGCAGCAAGGCGATCAAGGCTTCGATCATAGGCTCATCGGTCAACGCATCGCCCCGTCCCGAGGCAAGCACCGGGTCGAGAACGAGCGGTATATCGGGGTAATCGGCAATGATTTCGGCAATGGTGGCAATGGTTTCTACACTGCCTATCATGCCGATTTTGAATGCAGCCACCGGCATATCTTCGAGCACGGCGCGTGCTTGATCGGCTACCCAGTCGGCTTCCATGGGCAGGACAGCCTCGACCCCGGTGGTGTCTTGAACCGTGATTGCGGTGACCACACTCAGCGGGTGGCAGCCCAGGCTGGCCAAGGTCAGAATGTCGGCTTGCAAACCTGCGCCACCGGTCGGGTCAGCACCAGCGAAGGTCAAGACGATGGGTGGTGTTGCATTATTTCTTGAGGGTGTGGTGTTCATGCATTTTTCCTGACACGGCGAGTGGTGCCCTGGTGTTTTGGCTAGCTTGGTTTGGTAGACAAAACGAGACGGATTTTTTGGACCCGGCGGGAGGTGCGAAGCCAGCCATGCAAACAACCTTGGGTGAGGCTAACCATAGTAGGCCGCTTGAGTTAATATGCTTTCAATTTTAACCCAAGCGCGCACTATGACTACCGAACCACCGTATCGCAAAATGCTGTGTCTGATTTGTGGCTTTATCTACGACGAGAGCGAGGGCTGGCCCGATGATGGTATTCCCGCAGGAACGCGTTGGGAGGATGTACCGCCAAACTGGACGTGCCCTGATTGCAATGCGCGCAAAGATGATTTTGAGATGGTGGAAGTCTGAGATGCGAGCATGTTTTTTCTGGGATTTCGCGCATCATGAGCGCTCGATAACAACCCAATGACAACGAGCCCAGCGCTTGCCGGCATTACCGTTATGGTGATCGATGACTCGAATACCATCCGCAAAAGTGCGGAGATTTTTCTGCTGCAAGCGGGTGTGAACGTGGTGCTGGCGGATGACGGGTTTGATGCACTGGCGAAAATCAATGATTGTCGGCCGGCAGTTATTTTTTGTGACATCATGATGCCGCGTCTGGATGGCTATCAAACGTGTTCGCTGATCAAAAAAAATTCGAATTTTTCTGCAACGCCTGTGGTGATGCTGTCTTCGCGCGATGGATTGTTTGATCGTGCTCGCGGCCAGGCAGCCGGGTCTGATGAGTATCTAACCAAACCTTTTACCAAAGATCATTTGCTCGATGCGGTGGCTTTTCAGCTCAGGGAGAAATCGTGACCGGGGCGATACGAAAAATTTTGATCATTGACGATTCGCCGACGGAGCGGTTTTTGTTAACCCAGATTCTCGACGAAGGTCGGTTCGAGATTTTTACGGCAGAGAATGGTGAAGAAGGCATCATGCGTACAAAAGACATTCAGCCGGATTTGATTTTGATGGATGTGGTAATGCCCGGTATCAATGGGTTTCAGGCGACCCGCAAACTATCGCGGGATGCCGCCACTAAAAACATTCCCATCATCATGTGTACGACAAAAAGCCAGCAAACTGACAAAATCTGGGGGCTGCGCCAAGGAGCCTTTGATTACATTACCAAGCCTGTCGATGGACAGCTTTTGCTGGCCAAAATCGCGGCGCTCGGAGCCGTTGATGATTGAGCAGGGCAAGCCACTCAACCCAGGCGAAGTGCAGGCGTCGTGGCTGGATATTGAATCCGGCACTAAGGATTTGCCCGGGGGATGCCGCTGGCTGGTCAATCTGGCCGAATCCGGCGAGGTGCTGCCGCTGCCCACGTTGACCTCCGTGCCGCTGACTCAGCCGTGGTTTGCAGGTGTGGCTAACATTCGTGGCACGTTGTTCAGCGTTGTGGATTTTGCGCTCTGGCGTGGCGGTGAGCCAACGCCGAGGACAGCGCAAACACGTTTGCTGCTCATGGGTGCCCGCGAGGGATTGCATAGTGCTTTGCTGGTTCAGCGCGCTTGGGGATTGCGTGCAAGGGATGATCTGCAAATTATTGATAAAACCCCGAACCCCTTGTCGAACGGCATTCCTGAGGTGTTCCCCTGGCAGGGGATACGCTTGCAAGACGCAGCGACAGGTACTTGTTGGACATGTCTCGATATTGCTGCACTACTCGCCACGCCGAACTTTTTGGATGTTGTGCGCTAAGCATGACAGAGACAAGATAATCATTGCCAATGACATTTAATGTGAATGCTCTATCCA
>JALRCC010000069.1 GCA_023257495.1 Rugosibacter sp.
TTCGCGTCCAAATCGAAGAAGCAACCAGCGACTACGACAAGGAAAAACTGCAAGAACGTGTTGCCAAGCTGGCCGGTGGCGTTGCGCTGATCAAAGTCGGCGCTGCGACTGAAGTGGAAATGAAAGAGAAAAAAGCCCGCGTTGAAGACGCGCTGCATGCAACCCGTGCTGCCGTTGAAGAAGGTATCGTGGCAGGTGGTGGCGTGGCGTTGCTGCGTGCGCGTGCTTCGGTTTCTGTCAAGGGCGACAACCACGAGCAAGATTCCGGTATCAAGATTGTGCTGCGCGCCATTGAACAACCGCTGCGTGAAATTGCTGCCAATGCAGGAGACGAGCCTTCGGTTGTTATCAACAAAGTGCTCGAAGGCAAAGGCAATTTTGGCTACAACGCCTCCACCGGTGAGTACGGCGATATGGTCCAAATGGGCGTGCTGGATCCCACCAAGGTAACGCGTACCGCGCTGCAAAATGCGGCATCCATTGCCGGCTTGATGCTGACCACTGACTGCATGGTGTCTGAACTGGCAGAAGATAAGCCAGCAGCCGGCGGCATGGGTGGTGGTATGGGCGGCATGGGCGGTATGGGTGGCATGGAAGGTATGGGAATGTAATTTCCCGTTTTTTCATCGGGTGAAATCAGGCAACAAACGTTTTTACCCGGTAGTCTTACCCGGTAGTCTTTGTCTCAAGAAAAACCCGGCCTTGTGTATGCAAGCGCCGGGTTTTTCCATTTTTAGAGAAAAACAGGTATATTCGCGCCCCGCACTTTGGTTGTTACCAATTATTACAAATTATTTTTTATCAAAGTACCCTGATTTTTTGCAACATTTTTTAGGCAACCTTCCGGCAATCTTTTGGCAACTTCGTGCCGGAATCGGTAGTAAAACCCAAAATTCAAAACAGGCGGTGAGAAATAGTGTAGCTATCAGCCGACTGAAAAAACTGGGGGAGGAGAAGGGGAATACCCCGCATTGAGCCGGCCCGATAGGGCTGGCTTTTTTATTGGGTCAGCTTTTTATTTATTTTTCGCCGTCTCACCAGCGCCGACTTTTTTAACGTAGCCGACTTTTAATGCGCCGATGTGCTGGATGCCCCCAGCCCGGTTTCTGAGCGTATCTGCTGTGCATGAAACAAAGCGCGCTCACGCTGCGCCTGCGCACTGCGATCTGTCAGCGACACCAGCCAGATGGTGATAAATGCGGCAGTCATCGAAAATAATGCAGGCGAGGCATAAGGAAACCAGGCAGACCCTTCGGGGTAGCCGAGCACTTTTTCCCACACCGCCGGTGAAAGTATCGTCAAGCTGACAGATAGCATCAAACCCACAAACCCGCCTGTTACCGCGCCACGCGTCGTGCAATTTTTCCATAGCACCGACATGAACAACACCGGAAAATTCGCTGAACAAGCGACCGCAAAAGCCAGCATCACCATGAATGCCACGTTTTGTTTTTCAAATGCAATGCCCAGCAAAATGGAAACGACGCCAAGACAAAGCGTGGTGATTTTCGAGACACGTAACTCGGCCCAGCTATCCGCCTTGCCTTTTCTAATGACGGTGGCGTAAAGATCATGAGCGACTGCCGAAGCACCGGAGAGTGTCAGCCCCGACACCACAGCGAGAATGGTGGCAAATGCCACAGCCGAAATAAAACCCAGAAACACATTGCCGCCAACTGCGTTGGCTAAATGTATAGCCGCCATGTTGCCACCGCCTTGCAAACCCTTGGTGATGTCGCCATCGACAAAATAAGCCACCGGGTTTTGCGTTAACAACACAATGGCACCAAAGCCGATAATGAAAGTCAGGATATAAAAATAACCAATCCAGGTCGTTGCCCAGGCAACAGATTTACGCGCTTCTTTTGCTGAGGGCACCGTAAAAAAGCGCATCAGGATATGTGGCAAACCGGCTGTGCCAAACATCAACGCCATGCCGACCGACACGGCGGATAGCGGGTCTTTAATCAGCCCGCCGGGTGCCATGATGGCATCCTTTTTGGCGTGCACTTCAACAGCTTTGGCAAAGAGTGCCTCGGGGCTGAAATGAAATTGCCACAACACTGCAAAAGCCATGAACGTTGCACCAACAAGCAACAACACCGCTTTAATGATTTGCACCCAGGTGGTAGCCGTCATGCCGCCAAACAGCACATAAGACATCATCAACCCGCCGACAGACAGAACTGCGACGAAGTAATCAAGACCAAACAGCAATTTGATCAACTGCCCAGCGCCGACCATCTGCGCAATCATGTAAAAAAGCACTACCACCAGCGAGCCGCAGGCCGCAAAAATACGAATCGGTGTTTGCGAAAAGCGATAGCCGGCAACATCGGCAAACGTAAATCTGCCGAGATTGCGCAACCGTTCGGCCATCAAGAAAGTGAGGACAGGCCACCCTACCAGCCAGCCGATCGAAAAAATCAGCCCATCAAAACCACTGGCAAACACCAGGCCTGAGATGCCCAGAAAAGAAGCTGCCGACATGTAGTCCCCCGCGATGGCCAGCCCATTCTGAAACCCCGTGATGTTGCCTCCCGCAGTATAAAAATCAGCCGCTGTGCGGGTTCTTTTTGCAGCCCATCCGGTAATAATCAAGGTGATGGCAATAAAACCGATGAACATGGCAATCGCCGTCCAGTTCGTCGCTTGTTGTTGCACCTGACCCACATCTATCCCGGCGGCCATGACATGGTGTGCGTTGAAAAACACCATCAAAAGCCAGAGCGTCTTGAGCCCGTTCATTCGGCAGCCTCCCGCAGGAGTTCAGCTGCCATGGCATCAAACCGCGTATTGGCCACATGCACATAGAAGGCGGTAATGAGGATAGTCAAAACAATCACACCCAAACCCAGCGGAATCCCGAGCGAAGTCACCCATCCGGCCCCTAGTTTTTGCGCCAGAAAAGGCTTGTCAAAAGCGACCAGCAATATGTAGCCAAAATAAATAACCACCACCAGCAAGGTCATTATCAGAGCATAACGATTACGCGTGCGCACCAGATGGTGAAATTTCGGATTGGCCAAAATCCGTTCAGCCGGGATGTTTTGCATATGTTCTTCCTCCGCATGAAGATAAAGTATTCTTTATTTTTTGACGCAATGCTCAGCTAGCCCCTATAATACCCAACCTCGTTGGCCGGGTAGCTCAGTCGGTAGAGCAACGGACTGAAAATCCGTGTGTCGACAGTTCGATTCTGTCCCCGGCCACCAAACCGCTTTGGCTAGCAATAGCCCGATACAACCCTCAGGAGTTCGCAAGTGTTCGAAAGAGCCAGCGAAGCGACTGAGGGTTTTTTCGTGTCAGCGAGTACTGTTGTGGGGTCTATAGGACT
>JALRCC010000076.1 GCA_023257495.1 Rugosibacter sp.
TCGAAGGCTAAGGCGAAGGTTTTAGTGAAATTGCGCTTCTTCAGTCGATCCGGTCAGCGCGGTAACAGAGGAGGTGCCTCCTTGAATGACCGTGGTGACATCATCGAAATATCCGGTGCCTACTTCTTGTTGATGAGAGACAAAGCTATATCCGTGTTCGCGTGCCGAAAATTCTGGCTCTTGCACTTTTTCAACATAGGCCGTCATACCCCGCGCGACATAATCCTGCGCCAAGTCGAACATGTTGTACCACATGGAATGAATGCCGGCGAGGGTGATGAATTGATACTTGTAACCCATAGCACCTAGCTCGCGCTGAAACTTGGCAATGGTGGCGTCGTCAAGGTTTTTCTTCCAGTTAAAAGAAGGAGAGCAGTTGTAGGCCAACATTTTCCCAGGATGTTTGGCGTGTACGGCGTCAGCAAATTGACGCGCAAAGTTCAAGTCAGGGGTTCCTGTTTCGCACCAGACTAGATCAGCATAAGGTGCATAGGCAATCGCGCGCGATATGGCTTGGTCTATGCCGTTACGTGTTTTATAGAAGCCTTCGCTAGTACGCTCACCGGTGCAAAAGGCGACGTCGTTTTCATCGTAGTTGGAGGTTAAAAGATCGGCTGCTTCAGCATCTGTTCGAGCGATGACCAGTGTGGGCACACCGCATACGTCAGCTGCCATGCGTGCAGCAATCAGTTTTTGCACGGCTTCCCTCGTTGGCACAAGTACTTTACCGCCCATATGGCCACATTTTTTGACAGAAGCGAGTTGATCCTCCCAATGGACGCCACTTGCCCCGGCGGCGATCATTGCTTTCATCAATTCAAAGGCATTCAATACGCCGCCAAAGCCGGCTTCGGCGTCGGCAACGATAGGGGCAAAGTAGTCGATATAATTTTTATCACCGGCTTCGATTCCTTTTGCGTACTGGATTTCATCCGCACGGCGAAATGAGTTATTGATTCGCTCGACAACTTTTGGTACGGAATCAACGGGATAAAGTGATTGGTCAGGATACATGGAGGCGTAGCTGTTATTGTCCGCTGCAACCTGCCAGCCACTGAGATAAATCGCTTTAATCCCTGCCTTGACCTGTTGCATTGCCTGACCGCCTGTGAGCGCGCCGAGGCAATTGACATAGGGCTGATTCTGCAGCAAGTCCCATAACTTTTCTGCGCCTCGACGCGCCAGGGTGTGCTCAATGGGGAATGAGCCGCGCAGGCGAACGACATCTTCAGCCGTGTAGCCCCGTGTGATGTTTTTCCAGCGTGGATTTTCTGCCCAGTCTTTTGTCAGAGCGGCAATGGCTTCTTTGCGAGTAGTCATTTTGATTCCTTTAAGGGTAGGTTGTATGAGTTGAGGTAAATAATTACGCCCTCATTTTTAAACAAAATTTATCTTATGTCAACTGTCTTATATAAGAATTTTTAGACGCATTTAAACTGAATTTAGTTTGGTAAATAGATTTCAAATAATTGTTTTATATGGCATCAATCCCTTTTTTTTCTCGGTGCAGGTCGTTTTGTTGGGATCGATGAAGCCCAACTTTTAAGTAATGACTGCAGAAATATCATCCGAGAGGGACGAGATGAATCGGGCGGGTGGTCGGCCTAAGCTAAAAAACTCGGCGCTGGTGAGACGCCGAGTTTTTAGGTGTGAACTACAAAAGTGATTATTTAGCCGACAGTAGATGATGGAATCGGCGGATTGGTCGATGCATCCTCAAATGTCAGTATGACTTTTTCATTTTCGTCAAGATCAATAACTACTCGGCCACCATGAATCAATCGGCCAAATAGCAATTCATCCGTCAAAGCCGAGCGGATCGTGTCTTGAATCAGCCGCGCCATGGGACGGGCACCCATCAAGGGGTCAAAGCCCTTTTCACCCAGCCACGCACGAAGGGCATCGGTGAAAATGGCCTCGACTTTTTTCTCGTGCAACTGACCTTCCAGCTGCATGAGAAACTTATCAACGACACGCAGAATAATCTGTGCGTCCAGGGCGCGGAAGGAGATGATGGCGTCCAGCCGATTACGGAACTCTGGTGTGAACATGCGCTTGATATCAACCAGCTCATCGCCCTGCGTTTTATTTGTTGTAAAGCCGATGCTGGTTTTTTGTAAAGACTCTGCCCCCGCATTGGTGGTCATGATAATAATCACATTACGGAAGTCCGCCTTGCGGCCATTATTGTCTGTTAATGAGCCATGATCCATTACTTGCAGCAAGATATTGAAAATCTCAGGATGCGCTTTTTCTATTTCATCGAGCAAGAGCACGGCGTGCGGCTTCTTTGTAATGGCTTCAGTGAGTAAGCCGCCCTGATCGAACCCAACATAACCTGGTGGAGCTCCGATGAGGCGGCTGACGGCATGACGCTCCATATATTCGGACATGTCAAAGCGGATGAGGTCAATCCCCATACAGTAAGCCAGTTGCCTGGCCACTTCGGTTTTGCCCACGCCCGTGGGGCCAGAGAAAAGAAAACTACCGATTGGTTTTTGCGGGTCGCCCAGACCAGAGCGAGACATTTTGATAGCCCTAACCAACGCTTCGATCGCCGCATTTTGGCCATAGACCATGCTCATCAGGTCGCGATCGAGATTTTTGAGCGCCGAGCGATCATCTGACGAGACGTGTTTGGGCGGAATCCGCGCAATTTTCGCAACTACCTCTTCGATTTCAGTTTTACCAATCAGCTTTTTTTGCTTCGATTTCGGCAGGATACGCTGCGCAGCGCCCGCTTCATCAATCACATCAATGGCTTTATCGGGGAGATGTCGATCATTGATATATTTCGCAGAGAGTTCGGCCGCACTGGAAATGGCGGCAGACGAATACTTGACGCCGTGATGCTCTTCAAAACGTGATTTAAGGCCACGCAGAATGGAGATAGTCTCGTTAACTGAGGGCTCATTGACATCAACTTTCTGGAAGCGCCGTGATAGCGCGTGATCTTTTTCAAATACACCGCGATATTCGTTATACGTTGTTGCGCCAATACATTTGAGGGCACCAGAAGACAGCGCTGGCTTCAGTAGATTCGAGGCATCAAGCGTGCCACCTGAGGCAGCGCCAGCGCCGATCAGCGTATGAATTTCATCAATGAATAAAATCGAATTAGGTGTGTCAGACAATTGCTTTAAAACTGCCTTTAAGCGTTGCTCGAAGTCACCCCGATATTTTGTTCCCGCTAACAGTGACCCCATATCAAGCGAGTAAACAATCGAATTGGCAAGGATATCCGGGACGCGGCCTTCAGTGATGCGCCGAGCGAGGCCTTCCGCAATGGCTGTTTTGCCGACCCCCGCCTCGCCAACGAGCAGGGGGTTGTTTTTACGTCGCCGACAAAGTGTCTGGATGACACGTTCGACCTCTTTATCCCGTCCGATCAACGGATCTATCTTGCCAATGAGTGCTTGCTGATTCAGATTTTGTGCAAAGTTTTCAAGCGCCCCCGCTTTTTCTTGTGACTCTGCCTCGGTTTCGGTTGCTTCATCTTTGTTGTGTGGTGGTTGAACCTTCGCAATGCCGTGAGATATAAAGTTCACTACATCAAGGCGCGAGATATTCTGCCGCTGGAGGAAGTACACCGCGTGCGAGTCTTTTTCGCCAAATATCGCAACGAGTACATTGGCACCAGTGACTTCTTTTTTCCCGGATGACTGCACATGCAAAATGGCACGTTGAATAACGCGTTGAAATCCCAAGGTAGGCTGTGTATCAATCTCATCAGTGCCACTCACCGTGGGTGTATGGTCGCTAATGAAAGCGGTCAGCTCCTTGCGTAATTCTTCCATATCAACGGCACACGCACGCAAAACTTCCGCAGCAGAGGGATTGTCAAGCAGAGCTAACAGCAAATGCTCCACAGTAATGAATTCGTGGCGCTTCTGACGTGCATCTACGAAAGCCATATGCAAGCTAACTTCAAGTTCTTGGGCAATCATCAGTTTTCCTCCATAACGCAGGCCAATGGGTGCTGGTGTTGGCGCGCAAATGCGCTAACCAGTCCAACCTTAGTTGCGGCAATATCCATAGGATAAACGCCGCAGACACCTTTTCCTTCACGATGCACTTTCAGCATAACTTGCATTGCTTGTTCTCGCGATAAATTAAAAAATTTTTCCAGAACCATCACGACGAAATCCATGGGCGTGAAATCATCATTCAGCAGCAATACCTTGTACATCGGCGGTAAGCTTGCTTTGCTTTTTTCTGGGGCCAGTGCGGCGTTTCCCCCAGTGTCAGGTGTTTCTTTGCGTATAGCCATGAGCACATTCTAATGTTGGTTATGGGGGTTTCAACCGAACAAAAAGCAGGGTTTATATGGGGTAAAAAAAATGTAATTCAAGGGATTTTGCATGCTAAGGGTGGTGGGTGGTGGGCTAAGGTATAAATAGTTGTTGACGTGGTTAAATTTAGCAGGTAAAACGCACACCGTGTTTAGCTTATGTTTTGCTTAAAGTTTTACAAAATTCTTTTGGCGCTTTTGAACCTAAGTGTTAAGCATGCCCCGGCCGGGGTGCGGTTTCCTCTTGTAGCCCGCAGCGGTGGCCGATTTGTTCGTTTTGATTAAGGAATAGTTACATGGCAACTGGTATAGTAAAATGGTTCAACGATGCCAAAGGTTTTGGGTTCATTCAGCCCGATGGCGGCGGGCCGGATGCTTTTGCCCACTTCTCGGCCATCCAGTCCGAAGGCTACAAAAGCCTGAAGGAAGGTGCCCGCGTCAGCTTTGAGCTGAGCCAAGGCAGCAAAGGCCTGATGGCCGCGAACATCCGCACCGAATCGGATGCCCCCGGTCCTGCGCAGCCTGACGCGGCGAGGGACCCGGCCAAGTCTGACTCTGCCGCCCCTGCGCCCGGAGTTTGAGCGCCCGAATCTGCGCGCGCCTCCCCTCACAGCATGGGGATGCCTTTATCCTATGGGCTTTCACCCGCGCATCCCGAACCCATGAACATTTCTGCACTCTTGAACCGCCCCACGTTCCATCGATGGCATCGCCTTGGCGCTTGGGCCTTGGCCTTGCTGGCCGTCAACTGCTGGGCCCAGCAGGGGCCCCAGCTGAATCTGCCCAGAACCCAGCTGCAAGCGGGCATGCACGTGCTGGATGTGCAGCTCGCCCAAACGCCGGAGCAGCGCCAAATCGGTCTGATGTGGCGCAAGGACATGCCTCAGCACGAAGGCATGTTGTTTGTCTTTGAGCAGCCCGCCACGCAATGCTTCTGGATGCGAAACACCTTGATCCCCTTGTCTGCCGCTTTTCTCGCAGATGACGGAACGATTGTGAACATTGCGGACATGAAACCCCAAAGCGACGTCTCGCATTGCTCTGAAAAACCTGTTCGCTATGTCCTGGAGATGAATCTCGGCTGGTTTGCCAAGCGACAACTCAAGGCGGGTTACAAATTGGGCGGCGCAGTCTTCAAACGCTGAGCGAAGCGCTGCACCGGGAACGCTCAAACACCCCAAACCACATCAGCGCCCTGAGCCGAGCTCAGTTTCAGCAGCTTGAGCATGGGGGCAGCGCGCTGGGCCAAACTGACGGCCTCCTGCAGCTTGGCCTCTCCGTCGTCTGTCCGCTCGGCAGCCTCTTCTTCAGGCTTGTTTTGGGCTGCACGCTGTTTGCGCATGGCCTCATCTTGCGCCACGGCCGCTTCCAGGCGAGCCATGGCCGCGGGCAGGTCTTGCGCCAGCACGATCCCTTGGACAGGGTCCTTGTCCAGGATGATTTTGAGCAGCCTTCTGGCGTCGGCTTCCAGCATGATGAGGTCGCTGGCGGCTTGGGATTTGAATTTGAACAACATGGGGGCTCCAATCGTGTTGGATTCAGCGGCCCACCGTCTCCACACCTTCGTCGTCAACGGCATCGCCCTGGATCAAGGCCTTGAGTTTATGGCTGGCATGAAAGGTCGCGACACGACGTGCATCAATAGGGATCAATTCTCCAGTGCGCGGGTTGCGGCCCGGACGCGCTGCCTTGGTGCGGATCTGGAAGTTGCCAAAGCCTGAGATCTTCACGTCGTCCCCGGCGATCAGGCTGTCCACGACCAGGTCGAAGAAGGCATCGACCATGTCCTTGGACTCACGCTTGTTCAAGCCAATTTGCTCGAACAGCAAATCGGCCAGGTGCGCCTTGGTCAGGGCCGGGGTTTCCAGGGTTTCAAAGCTGATTTGCATGGGCGCGTCCGTTCAAAGAAGCCGCGGCATCAAGCCCGCAAACGACCCGACACCTGCCGCGCAAGCTGGTCAATCACCGCCGTCACGGCCGCGTCGATCTGTTCATCGGTCAGTGTTGCCTCGTCGCTGTGCAAAGTCAGGCGTACCGCCAGGCTCTTTTCACCAGCGGCCAATGGGCCAACGGACTCGGCTTTGGGGCGGTAAATGTCAAACAGCACCGCATCGCGCAGCAAACCTTGGGTGGGCGCTGCATGAATGGCCGCCATCAATTGGCCGTGGGTGACCTGCTCGTTCACGATGACTGCGAGGTCGCGCTCCACCGACTGGTGCTTGGCCACCGCCTGGGCCACAGGCACCACGCGGGCCGTCACGGCGTCGAGCGACAGCTCGAACACCACTGGCGCACTGGACAGCTCCCAGGCCTGACGCCAACGCGGGTGCAACTCGCCCACATGGCCAATCACCACACCGTCCAGCAGCACCTGGGCCGAGCGGCCGGGGTGCAGCGCGGGGTGTTCGGCGGCTGCAAAAGTCGCTTTGCGCGGGGCCAGCAGCTTTTCCACATCGGCCTTCACGTCGTAAAAATCAACGTTGCGGGCC
>JALRCC010000134.1 GCA_023257495.1 Rugosibacter sp.
ATCCCACGGCGGCAGGCGCAGCGCATCGGCCGCCAGATCAAGCTGGTGCTGGGTATCACTGCCTGATGCAGCAAGAATGGCTTCAAGTCGCGCCTGCTCTTCGGCCAGTTTGTCAAAGTCAGCGTCCGGCTCGGCATAGGCGGCGTAGATGGCTTCCAATTTGGCTTGCGCAGCCATGACTTCACCCATGCCCGATTCGACTTCTGCGCGTACGGTTTTGTTGGGATCCAGCTGTGGCTCTTGCGGTAAATAGCCAATATTCAGGTTGGGCATGGGCGTGGCTTCGCCGATGATCTCTTTGTCAATTCCCGCCATGATTTTCAGCACAGTCGATTTGCCCGAGCCATTCAGGCCAAGTAAACCAATCTTGGCACCAGGGAAGAATGAAAGGGAGATATCTTTGAGAATTTGACGTTTCGGCGGAACAATCTTGCCGACGCGATTCATGGTGAAAACGTATTGAGCCATAAGGGTTTCAGATGTTAAGAGTCAATGAACAGGTAAGCAGGGTATTGCTCCAGCAGCCGGTGGTCGGCAGGCGTTTTTTCGGTGGCATCGTAGCCCCGTGCAAGAGCGCACTAATGCGTCGCGTGCCCATTATAGGCAACCTACGCGCTGCGCTAACTCATGAGCAACCGGGGCACACTGATCACTGCATCTATCAGGGGTAATGTTTAAAAAAACTTGATACCCTTTGATGAGAAAACTTGCCTGGATACGATGAGAGCCAGTTATTCAGCCCGACCGACGGGTTTATGTCCCCAGATACTGACATCGTTGTGGCGCGTCACGGACCAGGCGCTATCTACCGTTCGGGCGCCCCAGCCAAACTCGACTTCAATGCCGGAGGGGGTTCTTGAGTAAAAAGAAAACATGTGGTCGTTGGTGTGTTTGCCAAGTGTCGTTGTAATCACATTATCCGGGCCGAGGCGGTCGTAAGCGAAGCCGACGTCATCCATCGATAAAGTTTCCAGCATGAAGTGATGGATTTTCTTGGGGACAGGAATAGCCGCAATCGCCAGTGTGTGGTGACGTTCATTGCAATGTAAAAAATAAAGGGGAACTTTCATGTCTGGTCCTAGTGACAGATCAACAATGTCTGACATTTCAAAGCCCAGCACCTGGGTATAAAACTCCAGCGTTTTGAGTGCATCGGGAACGCAGCGCACGATATGCCCCAGCCCCTGGTTACCTGTTCGAAAACCCGATACGCCAGTGGTCGAAACAAACGGTTGCCCAAACGCTTCGGTGGCACCGTAATACAGCTCGACTGTCAGTCCAAACGGGTCAGAAAAAGAAATCAAATCAACGACGCCACGCTGCTTGATCAGTGCAGCATCGCCGTGAGCCACATTAACACCCGCCTGACGCAGACGCTCAGTCATCTGCATTAACGCTTCTGCGTTGGCGACTTCATAGCCGGTGTAGGCCAAGTCATCATCTTCGCTTTGGTGCACGGCGATGCGCCACGCACGGGAGTCCATGCGAAAGAGCGCTTTTCCATCGGCGTAACTGGCTTCCATCAAGCCTAGCTTTCCAGCCAGGCAGGTTCGCCATGCGGCGACATCTTTAACGCCAAACCCCAAATAACCCAGATTTTTTACACTCATGCTGTCCTCCTCCTTATTATTGATAGGGGAATGATTTTTCCGCCGCCGAGCATTGTAGGTAACTTACATAAAAAACACAGTAGCTATGGAGAAATAGCCACCATAGATAAATTGTATGTAAGCGACTTCAGCTTGACTGATGATCTGCTTGAGCCAACCAGTCGGGCCAGCCAGCACGTCGGTTCGCTTCCCGTGCCAAAACGCGTTCGGCTGCGTTGGCAAAATTCAAATCCCAGTTTTTCAGGCGCGGCATGGCAATGGCCTTGAACCAGACGGGTGGGATGAATGCGCTGATGATACAAATAAACACGTTGGGCATTTGTGGTGCCTCGGGGCGTGGTGTGAGCTGATCAAAGCGCAAAAATCCATCGCGGTGATGATCAATGTGGTTAGTGATTTCATAGCCGACTACGCGGTCCCACCAGTTCAAGTGGTTCCAGGCGTGCTGAATTTCGATGGGCGAACCTGGTGCACGCAGCAGGCCATAATGTTGCAGATAGTTCAGCGCTTCTACGGCAAACTTGGTGATGACTTGCGCCAAAAAAACCAGCAAAGCCGCGAGCCACCCACCGATCAGCCAAGCGACTGCGGGTATCAGGATCGCAGAACCGATTTCCCACAGGATCAGATTTTTGATATTGAAAAATGACATTCCCAGCGCGATGCGGCGTC
>JALRCC010000223.1 GCA_023257495.1 Rugosibacter sp.
CCGTACGCGAAGAAGTCGAATCGGGCATGGGCGAAGTCATGGCCGCGCAAGCTAAATTAGAAGCCATCTACGCCGCCTATGCCGAGCCGGATGCCGATTTTGACAAACTGGCTGAAGAGCAGGCGCGGCTTGAAGCCATCCTCGTTGCTTCAGGCAGCGATACCCAGCATCAACTCGATCTGGCTGCCGATGCGCTGCGCCTGCCGCCGTGGGATGCCACGATCGACAAGCTGTCTGGCGGTGAAAAGCGTCGAGTGGCGCTGTGCAAACTGTTGCTCTCCCGCCCCGACATGCTGTTGCTGGATGAGCCGACCAACCACCTGGATGCCGAATCGGTCGAATGGCTCGAGCAGTTCCTCACGCGCTTCCCCGGCACCGTGGTGGCGGTCACTCACGATCGTTACTTTTTAGATAATGCCGCTGAATGGATACTCGAGCTTGACCGCGGTCATGGTATTCCATGGAAGGGCAATTACTCTTCCTGGCTGGAGCAAAAAGAAGCCCGCCTGGAAACCGAGTCCAAGCAGCAGGACGCTCGCATGAAAGCCATGAAGCAAGAGCTTGAATGGGTGCGCAGCAATCCCAAGGCGCGCCAGGCCAAAAGTAAATCACGTCTCGCCCGCTTCAATGAACTCTCCAGCGAGGAATACCAAAAGCGCAACGAAACTCAGGAAATTTTCATCCCCGTTGCCGAGCGGCTGGGCGATAAGGTGATCGAATTTCACAATGTCAGCAAAGGCTTTGGTGACCGGTTACTGATTGATGATCTTTCATTCACCATACCTGCTGGCGCGATTGTTGGCATCATCGGCCCCAATGGTGCCGGTAAATCCACGCTGTTCAAAATGATCACTGGCCAGGATAAGCCAGATACGGGTGATGTCGTTATTGGCCCCACAGTAAAAATTTCATATGTTGACCAAAGTCGCGATTGCCTGGACGGCACAAAAACCGTATTCGATGAACTCGCTGACGGCGCAGATATTCTCACTATTGGTAAAGTCGAGCTTCCTAGCCGGGCTTATATTGGTCGCTTTAACTTCAAAGGTGGCGATCAGCAAAAACTGGTTGGTCATCTTTCCGGCGGTGAGCGCGGTCGACTGCACTTGGCCAAAACGCTGATGACGGGCGGTAATGTGCTGTTGCTCGACGAACCATCCAATGACCTTGACGTAGAAACCCTGCGCGCGCTGGAAGATGCGCTGCTTGAATTTGCCGGGTGCGCGCTGGTGATCAGTCATGATCGCTGGTTTCTGGACCGCATTTGCACCCATATCCTTGCCGCCGAAGGTGATTCGCAGTGGTACTTCTATGCAGGCAACTATCAGGAATACGAAGAAGACAAAAAGAAACGGCTGGGTGAAGAAGGTGCCAAGCCCAAGCGGATACGCTACAAACCGGTGACGCGCTGAAATACGGCATCAAGCCGTTCGATAGAAAAATAGCCTTGGTACACAACGTGAATTGAGGCTATTTTTGACAGATATTCTGATGGTTTTTAAATTCAACAAGCCATATAGTCCCGAGTAATTTTCATATCGACTATTGTTTTAGTAGAAAAGATCATCTTGGAACTATCGACGAATGTAATGAGCCAGACACGAATACCTCAAGACTCGAATTTTCGAACGCTGTTCGAAGCGATGGGTGACCCTTGTTTCTTGTGCAAAACAAACGGCACTATCATTGATTGCAATCGTGCTGCATGGCAGTTACTTGGTTATACGGACAAGCAATTATTGCTTAATCGGGCACCCGATGAATTATCCCCGCCACTTCAACCCGATGGCAATAATTCGCACGAAAAAACCATAAAGATGGTAGACACCGCCTCGCGCTTGGGAGCTTATCGTTTCGAATGGAACCATCTTCGTGCGGATGGAACAACTATTCTCGTTGAAGTCATGCTTACTCTCATCATTCTGGATGGGGAAAAAATTCTACACTCGCTCTGGCGCGATCTGACCAGCCGTAAGCAAGCGGAAGATGCTTTGCGAAAATCCGAAACCAAACTACGCTTGCTGAATGACAGTACCAGTGATGCAGTGTTGCTATACGATCATCAAGGATTTATTGAATACAACAAAACTGCCTTGTCAATTTTTGGATGTCCTGATGCGGAAGAGTTCAAAAAGTTACACCCCAGCCAAATCTCACCAGCGCATCAGCCCTGTGGCAGAGACTCGTTGACAATGGTCAATGAGCACATTGCACAGGCAATGAAAACAGGTCAGTGTCGCTTCGAGTGGATACACCAACGAATCGATAATAAGCAGTGCTTCCCTGCTGAAGTAGCACTCAGTGCGCTAGAGTTTGAAGGCACGCTGTGTATTCATGCAACGGTACGTGATATTTCCGAGCGAAAACACGCTGAGCGTGCAGAAAAGTTTCGTAGCGATATTCTCGAATTGTTAACCAAAGAGTTGCTTTTGCCCCATACCCTGGAAGCCATTGTTCTCGCAGCGGAGCAGTTTATTCCAGGCGCGCTCTGCGCCGTGCTTATGCTGGACAGCGAAGGCAAGCACCTCGGGCATTGTGTCGCACCGCATTTACCGGATTTTTTCAGCACTGCCGTGGCTGGCACTGCCATTGGACCTGAGTCAAACCCATGTGGCAGGGCTGCTTTTTCCGGCAAACTGGTCATTGTGGATGACTTCACGCAAGATTCCACCCTGATGCCTTACCAACCGCTGGCTGCACGTGCAGGAATTGCTTCTTGCTGGGCGCAGCCAATTATTTCTTCTACCGGCAAAGTGCTAGGCACTTTTTCTGTTTATTACCCGAACTCGCGCCGTCCTGACAGCGCCGACATTTCATTGATTACCCAGGCGGCAACCCTTGCTGGTATTGCCATTGACCGCGCCAAGATGGAAGAGCAGGTGCTCAGGCTGGCCTACTATGATGAGCTGACCAATCTGCCTAATCGTCGATTACTGATGGATCGACTGAAGAAAATATTGTCTGCCAATTCGCGTACCGGACGTCATGGGGCACTCTTGTTCATTGATCTGGATAACTTTAAAACAGTGAATGACACGCTCGGGCATGCTGCTGGCGACTTGCTGCTGCATCACGTTGCATTACGCTTGGTTGCCTGCGTTCGACATGAAGATACCGTTGCCCGTCTGGGTGGCGACGAGTTTGTGGTGATGCTCGAAGGCTTGCGGGAAGATCCTGCAGTTGCAACAGAGCAGGCTACTGTTACCGGCAGGAAAATTCTTGCTGCACTTCGCTTGCCTTACCCTATCAACAACAAAGAACAATACAGCACACCAAGCATTGGTGTCGTTGTATTCAAAAGCAAGAATGAGTTTTCCGCCGAAACACTGATCAAGCGTGCAGATATTGCGATGTATCACGCGAAAGAAACCGGTCGGAATGGACTCTATTTCTTTGATCCTCAAATGGAAGATCGCTTGACTGAAAAAGTCAGTCTCGCAAACGATTTGCATAATGCT
>JALRCC010000001.1 GCA_023257495.1 Rugosibacter sp.
GGACCTCGCCTTCGTGATCTACAGCGCGCCAGAGGTAGTGCCGCTCGCCATTGATCTTCACGAAGACCTCGTCGAGATGCCATCTCCAGCAGCTGGATCGCATGCCCTCGATCCGGCGCTTCCGGATCTCGGAGGCAAACATTGGACCGAACCGGTGCCACAAGAACCGGACTGTTTCATGGCTGGGTATTTTCCCTACCGTGGTGCTTTTGCAAGTTACCTTTGCACCATTGATTTCTCGCTGGCACCCACTGTTACAAGTAGCCGCATTTTCCGCCCTGATGATCGTTCTCATGACCTGGGTTGTCATGCCGGGACTCACACGCTTGCTCCGCCCGATTCTTGTCACGCGCAACAAGCCACAAGAATAAATTGAGACACTAATTCATTCACCTTGCCATTTTCATGACACCTCCCGCTACGACTCAGATTGATCTTAACCGCGCTGTGCTGATACTG
Organism: Rugosibacter sp.; assembly: GCA_023257495.1. The sequence goes on from JALRCC010000001.1 coordinate 460, forward strand.
GCAGGCGCTGCGTTTGCTAGCGCCGCTTCATTTCGCCTGTGCGATCCTTTTTTGCCGACGCTCGCCTCAAGTTTTAGTGTCAGCATCAGCAGTGCTGCGCATGTGATTACCGCATTTGTTGTTGCCTATAGTGTTTTTCAGCTAGTCTTTGGTCCCTTGGGTGACCGTGTCGATCGCTATCATCTTGTCGCCTATTCCACGCTTGCCTGCACGCTAGGTTCAATTGCCTGCGGACTGTCTCCTTCTTTTGACTGGCTCGTGGCATCGCGTGCGCTGACAGGTGCCTTTTCAGCGGGCATCATCGCAGTGGGTGTTGCATGGATTTCTGATCAGGTACCCTTAAGCCAGCGCCAGCCGATGCTCGCCCGGTTTATCAGCGGGCAAATCCTGGGCATGGTTTCAGGTCAAGTCATGGGTGGCTTGTTTGTTGATACGCTAGGCTGGCGCTGGGCATTTGCCACACTCGCGCTGATCTACCTTTATTTTGGCTGGCTGTTACTTCGCCAAGCGAAGGTCATCCATACCGCCTCACCTCCTCGCCCTGCTGCTGCGCCAGGCAACCCCTTGTTTTCCGTTGCACGCGATCTGTTGGCCGTCGTGCAATCCCCCAGAGCCTGGCCCGTGTTTGCTGCCATCTGCTTTGAAGGCATGGCCGTATTTTCAGTACTGGCTTTTCTTCCCCTCTATTTGCACACGCGCTTTGAAATCAGTATGACCAAGGCCAGTCTGGCACTTATTGCTTACGGTGCTGGAGGCCTGATTTACTCGTATAACGCCAAGCGTCTGACAGGTCATTTTTCCGTCGGCAATCTGGCCTTGCTGGGTAGCTTTTCTGTTGCGATCGGCTTGCTGCTGCTCTACCTTGTTCCTACCTGGTATTTAGCTATTCCTGTGATGACATGTGCCGGATTTGGCATGTATCTGCTGCACAGCACGATACTCACACGCGCGACGGCCATCACTGAAACTGCGCGCGGCTTGGCAATATCACTCACCGTTTCTATTTTCTTTGTCGGACAATCAGTCGGTATTTATGCCGCATCACGCGTGGTAGAAAAAATCGGCATACCACCCATCATTCTGTCTGGCAGCTTGTTGATCATGCTGGTAGGCATTGGCTTTTCTACGGTGATCAAAAAACGTCAAGCGGCAGTTGCTTGATGTTTTTGATCACGCGTAGATGAATTCGCCGCTTCGTAGCCCAATTATTTCAGCCAGCGACGGGCGTTGTGAAATAGATTCATCCACGGCGAAGCGCCCGCATAGCGCGCATCCCAGTCACGCGGATGCCATGACATTTGCGCTGCACGAACAACCCGTTCCGGGTGCGGCATCATGATGGTTGCGCGACCGTCAGTTGAAGTCACCCCGGCCAAGCCTTCAGGCGAGCCATTCGGATTAAACGGATAGGCAGAGGCTACCGCGCCACGGTGATCGATATACCGCATTGCCTGTAATTGCCGTGTCACCAGCGCCGACTTTTCATGATCGGCATATACGGCACGGCCTTCGCCATGCGAGACCACGACCGGCAATTGCGAACCCGCCATGCCTGTCATGAAAATCGAGGGCGACGGAGGAATTTCTACCATCACCAGGCGTGCTTCAAACTGCTCGCTGCGGTTGCGCTGAAACGTTGGCCAATTGTCGGCACCAGGAATGATCGGTGCCAGATGGGCCATCATCTGGCAGCCATTGCACACGCCCAGAGAAAAGCTGTCCGTGCGTGCAAAAAATGTCGCAAACTCGTCGCGCAGCTGACTGTTGAACAAAATCGATTTAGCCCAGCCTTGACCTGCACCGAGCACATCCCCATACGAGAATCCGCCACACGCAACCAAACCCTTGAAGTCGGCCAGTTTGACGCGCCCCGCCTGTAAGTCCGACATATGCACATCAAATGCCGCAAACCCGGCACGATCAAAGGCAGCAGCCATTTCCACATGCCCATTAACACCCTGCTCGCGCAAAATGGCTATTTTCGGGCGAGTGCCGCTGGCAATGAAGGGGGCCGCGAATGCAACATCCAGCTCAAAGGTGGTCTTCGCTGACAGACCTGGATCTTCACGATCCAGCAAGGCAGAAAACTCTTCTTCCGCGCATGTCGCATCATCCCGCAATTGCGCCATCTGGAAGCTGACTTCGCTCCATATGCGCTGTAGTTCATGACGTGGCGCAGCAAGCACCGATTTGGCATTGTGCCAGATACGCACTTCATCTTTGGTATTGGTATGACCGATGAAATGCGTGACCCGACCCAGCCCTGCTTCACGCAGCACAGCCATCACAGCAGCGCGGTCTGCATGACGAATCTGCAGCACCGCGCCGAGCTCCTCGGTAAATAAGGCCGCCAGTAACTTGTCCTGCATCCGGCCAGCCAGCATATCCGGGCGACGTTCCATGCCATCAACATCGTTCATCAACGCATCAAAGCACAGCGCATCCATGTTCAGCGATACACCGACATGCGCAGCAAAGCTCATCTCGCAAATAGTCGCCCACAAGCCCCCATCGGATCGATCATGATAGGCCAGAATTTTCCCGTCACGGTTCAGTCGCTGAATGGCATTAAAAAATGCCTTGAGCAAGCCAGGGGCCACATCGGGTGCCATATCGCCACTCACACCGTAAGTTTGCGCCAAGGCAGAGCCGCCCAGCCGGTTGCGCCCCTCGCCCAAATCAATCAGCAACAACTCTGTTTCACCTACTTCCGCATCACGCCGCAGCTCAGGCGTTACAGTGCGGCGGACATCTTCCACCGGAGCGAATGCCGTAATGATCAATGACACTGGCGAGACAACTTGTTTGAACTCACTGGCCTTGCCCACCGTCTCGTTGGCCTCTGTCCACTGCGTGCGCATGGATAAGGAATCCTTGCCCACCGGTATGGCTACCCCCAGCGCAGGACAAAAATCGAGCGCAACCGCTTTGACGGTATCGAACAGCACCGCATCCTCATGTCCGTGACCTGCCGCCGCCATCCAGTTGGCTGACAATTTGATACATGAAATATCGCCCACATCGGCGGCAGCCAGATTCGTTATTGCCTCGCCAATCGCCATGCGTCCGGAAGCCGGGCCGTCCAGCAAGGCCAGTGGTGTGCGTTCGCCCAGGGCAAAGCATTCACCGCAGTAGGTGTCGTAACCCATGGCGGTGACAGCCACATCAGCCACAGGCACCTGCCAGGGCCCCACCATCTGGTCACGCGTGGTCATCCCGCCAACCGAGCGATCACCAATGGTGATTAAAAAGTTTTTCGAGGCCACGCTGGGCAAGCGCAAGACACGGTGTGCCGCTTCTGCCAGATCAATCGCGGTCAGATCCAGCGCAGGCATGGGTGTCACGTGGCGGCTGGCCTCGCGATGCATGCGCGGGGGCTTGCCAAGCAGCACCTCCAACGGCATATCCACAGGACGATTATTGAAATGCGCATCTGTCACAGCCAGATGGCCATCTTTCGTGGCCACACCAAGCACGGCAAACGGGCAGCGCTCGCGCTCACACATCCTGCGGAACTCATCCAGCCGAGCCGGTGACACGGCCAACACGTAGCGCTCTTGCGCTTCATTGCTCCAGATTTCACGCGGGCTC
>JALRCC010000014.1 GCA_023257495.1 Rugosibacter sp.
GATCGGTTTATTTTCATCATTGGTAGGTGCACGACATCACTACCAGGGGGTTTTGCTAAAGAGGGTTGAAAAAAAACGGAGTTCGGCCACAAGACACCATCGGCGGAAAACCTAAAAGTAGCCTTTGGAGACATCTATTGAGCAAATCCGCCAAAATGCGCGACAATGGCAAGATAATGGCTAACGGCGATCAACTCAAAGCACTGCTGCGCTCTCACGCGGAGGGTGACGATCGCCATTTCTTCTCGGTAGCCATGCAGATGGCCGCCCATGAGGCGAAGCAAGGCCACGGAAAGCTAGCCGAAGAGTTGCGCGAACTAATTGACGCAGCCAAGGCACGCCGCAGCGCCAGCGGCGGGGATGGCCCTATACCGATCGCGAGGCCAAAAGGAGAGCTTGCTGGATTGCTCAATGTCTCCTACCCGTCGCGCCGGTTAAGCGACATGGTGCTGTCTGATTCATTACAACAGAGCCTTCAGCGCGTTCTCAAAGAACAAAGGCATTTGTCAAAGCTACGCAGCCACGGCTTGCACCCGCGGCGCAAGCTGCTACTCGTCGGCCCATCGGGTACTGGCAAGACGATGACCGCCTCGGCGCTTGCCGGCGAACTAGGCATCCCGCTATTTGTGGTTCGTCTGGACTCGCTCATCACAAAGTTTATGGGGGAGACGGCGGCGAAGCTGCGTCAAGTCTTCGATGCTTTGGCCTCCACCCGAGGCGTTTACTTCTTCGACGAGTTCGATGCAATTGGAAGTCAACGTGGAATGGCAAACGACGTTGGCGAGATCCGCCGTATCTTGAACAGCTTCTTGCTCATGATTGAGCAAGACGATTCCAATAGTGTGATTGTTGCCGCGACTAACCATCCAGATATTCTTGACGAAGCACTCTTCAGGCGCTTCGACGACGTGATCGAGTACCACGTGCCGTGTGCGGCGGAGGTTCAGGAACTGCTGCGGATGCGTCTTGCCACGTACATCAAGTCAAAGAAGGACCTCACAGGCTTGGCGACAGATGCAACTGGCCTAAGCCACGCGGAGATTGCGCGGGCAATTGATGACGCGATCAAAGAGGCTGTAATGCGCGACCAGGAGATCATTCCAGCCGAAGCACTGCGCTTCCTCCTGCAGCAGCGCCAGACACTACGACGCCGCAGCCCTGGCGGCAAAGAGTAAGCACGCATTTTGCATGGCAACTGAAAACCAGCAGCGGCGTCCGCATCTCTTCCCACATGACACTCGGTCCACTGAGGGGTACACCGCCAAGAAAGCTGTCGTTGTCAAATCTGCCGTCCCACCCCAGCCGCGTGAGCAGCATGCGCAGGCACTACGTACTCAGTTTGCGCAGATAGAGACGGTTCAACTTCAACGGGTGGCCGAGCAAAACGCCGCAGAGGTTCAAACAGCAATCGGCATCCAAATCGAGTTCGAGAGTCAACAGGGGGTTGAGTTGGCTGTCGAGAGCTTGGCTCGCGATCGCCAAGGCATTGAACTCATGAACGTGCGGGAGCAAGGTAACCTAGTGCTGGCTACCGTTTTCGTGCCCCAGGGCAAACTGACGCACTTTGAAAAGCTGATCGAAGCCTACGCCGAACACCGAACAGGTGCTGGTGGGCGTTCGCGCGATAACCAATCTTTGATCGATGCGATCCACTCGGTGCGTGTCGCCACGTTTCAATCTCTCTGGACTGACGGCGCCGAGGCGCTGCCAGCCAACGACGACGAGGAAATCTGGTGGGAAGCATGGCTTCCTGCTGGCGTCAACCGGCAGCAGGTTATCGCGGACTTCCGCAAGGTCGGTGAATTGGCGGGTCTGCTTGTACAGGAACGAGCGCTGCACTTTCCAGAGCGGTCGGTCGTACAGATGTATGGCAGCAAGGCGCAGTTGCTTCAGTCCTCTCTGGTCCTGAACATGGTTGCCGAGTTGCGTCGAGCAAAGACGACCGCCGACTTCTTCGCTGCACTTCCGCTAGAGGAAGAAAACGAGTGGAGCGAGAATCTACAAGACCGCATCACGTCGCAACATGCTGGTAACTCGTACGTTACTTTGTTGGACACAGGCGTCAATCATGGGCACCCCCTGTTGGCTCCAATGGTCGCCGACGGCGACCGCCACACGGTGGAGCCTGGTTGGGGTCCCGATGATGTTAATGGTCATGGCACCGAACTGGCCGGCTTGGCATTGTTTGGTGACTTGACACCGGCGCTTTCGGATCATGGCGCGCTGTTCGTGCCGCACCGCCTCGAGTCGGTCAAGATCCTGCAGGGCCCCGGTGACAACGACGGTCAGTCCTACGGTGCGATAACGGCAGAAGCCGTTGCGCGCGTTGAAATTACCGATCAAGACCGGCGTCGCGTGTTTGCAATGGCAGTGTCGTCCACGGACGGCCGCGATCGAGGGCGCCCTTCCTCTTGGTCTGCAGAGGTCGACCGTCTCGCCTGCGATTACGAAGGCCAAGGGGAGATGCCCCGCCTTTTTGTTCTCTGTGCGGGGAACACGCGAGACCCCAACTCCTGGGGAGACTACCCAGCCAGCCTCTCGACGAATCTAGTGCATGATCCTGGGCAGGCTTGGAATGCTCTCACGGTGGGCGCGTACTCTGAGCTCACGACGATCTCCGAGACTGTCAGCCATCAGTACACGCCGATCGCTCCAGCCGGCGGTCTGAGCCCGTACACAACAACGTCGTCGACTTGGCAGACCGGCTGGCCGTTCAAACCCGACATCGTGATGGAAGGCGGCAATGCAGCGGTCGATGGCACTGGCTTCACAAGCCAGCTGGATAGCCTGTCACTTCTGACGACCAACCACCGACCCCATGAGCATCTTTTCACGTTGAGCTGGGCGACGAGTGCATCCACTGCTCTTGCAGCTGGTATGGCTGCTCGAATTCAAGCTGCGTATCCCGACTTCTGGCCTGAAACCATCCGAGCGCTGATGGTCCACTCGGCGCGTTGGACGCAGCCCATGCTGGACGCTTATATCCCGAACGGGCTTCGCAACCAAGTCAATATGAGACAGCTGCTCAGACATTGTGGCTACGGCGTTCCCAATTTGGAACGGGCGTTGTATAGCGCGAACAATTCACTCACGTTGATAATTCAGGACCAGCTACAGCCATACCAAAAGGTAGGGTCGGGAATCCGCACTCGCGATATGCACTTGCACAACCTGCCTTGGCCGACCGAGCTGCTTCAGTCACTCGGCGACGCACAAGTAACGCTCCGGGTCACGCTCTCGTATTTCATCGAACCCAACCCAGGCGAGCGCGGCGGAATAGACAAATATGCGTATCAGTCACACGCGCTGAGGTTCGCAGTAAGGCGTCCCTTAGAAACCGAGGCGACCTTTCGCGGCCGTGTCAACGCACAGGCCGTAGCAGAAGAGCAAGGGATTCCCGCGACCGGTGGCGCCGACGTCGGATGGACTATCGGTGAGCGCACGCGCGCTCGCGGCTCGCTCGTTAGCGATAGCTGGACGGGAACCGCTGCGGCGCTCGCCAACCGCGGGCAATTGGCAGTTTTCCCTGCGATGGGATGGTGGCGGAACCGGTCGAGTCACGGTCGATTCGATCGAGCAGCAAGGTACAGCCTACTTATATCGATCGAGGCACCCGAGATTCAACAGGACCTCTACGCCATAGTCGCGCAGCAGATTGCTGCACCAGTAGAAATCGAGATACCGATCTAATTTAAAGGGTGCCGAATTCCGTCATTCAGTCGACCAGTTGGGCGACATTCACAAACGCAACCCCGCCCTCTGCTCATCCCACAGCAACGGCGTCCCAGATGCCAAATCAAACAAAGTGACATGATCCGGCAGTGATTCGTCAAGGATAGCAGCCACTATATCGGGAGCTAATATAGTCAAATTCACCATCCGGCTGACATAAGCTGGATCCATTCCCTCCATCTGGGCGACCTCAGTCAAATTCCGCGCATCACCTGACTCAAGTAATCCTAGCCAGCGGTGCCCTCTTGCCAAGGCCAATTGCATCTGTGTTGGCTCACCATCCCATTCACGAGGCTGAAAGGCCGAACCATCTGGCAGCATCACCGCCTTACGTCGCCCCCGCCGCGTGATGTTAATAGGGATAGTTACGTTCAGGCCGCCATCGCTGGCCACCACCACATCCGCTTCACCGGCGGCTTTGATCTTGATTTCGTTCACGCCACCACCTCTGCAGAATCTTCCTCGACAACGGGAAGTCTTAATTCCGCTGCCAACCGCTCGATGCCATTAGGCCGAAATTGCAACTCAATGTTGTGGGCCGTGACCACCACCTTGGTAATCAGCAGACGAACAATGCGTTCTTGTTCGACCGGAAAAAGCTGATCCCATATCTTGTCAATCTGCAGCATCGCGATGCACACCTTAGCTTCATCAACCTGCGAGTCCCTGGCAATCATGAATTGAGCCACCCGGGTCTTGAGATCAGGCGCGCACAAGATACGGCGCAGTTGCGCCACCACATTAGCTTCCAATTCGATCGCCGGAAACCGTGGCAAACCCGATGCGCCAGCGTGCTCCTTGTTTTCGCGGGTGTGGATGTAATACCGGTACAACTTACCTGCGCCCTTCCGGGTCCAAGCGGCTGTCAATGCACGACCATCGGCACCCTCAACGATACCCTTCAGCAGAAACGGAACGGTTGCACGCGCGTAATTGCCCCGCGTGCGCGGACTGATCTTTAGGACCGACTGCACAGCGTTCCAGGTGCTGGGTTCGATCAAGGGCTGATGCTCGCCCTTGAACCATTCATCCTTGTGCCGCAACTCACCCAGGTAAGTTCGGTTGCCCAAGAGTTTATAGATCAGACTTTTATCAATCAGCTTGCCCGCGCGGACGTTTCCATCTTGCGTAGTCCAGGCTTT
>JALRCC010000118.1 GCA_023257495.1 Rugosibacter sp.
TTCTGGAGACCTTCCGGCGTCTCGATTGGGGTCAGCTCATCTTGTTTTGCCATTGCCACTCCTTGTGCCCATCGGAAATTGATTAAGTAAGGGATAGATTATATTGCACTATACTCAACGGATTGCTATCTGGCATCGTGCAATGCGATATATTGATCATGATTCTTCGGTGAGACGGATGTGAAAAAATCTCTGTTGTGGCTGACTTTTTTTATGGGAATGCAGGTCAACGCTATTGCGTCAGATAGTTCATTCTCTGACATACCGTATTTCAACTGGAAAGCCTTACGCCTTGCTGACGCCATCAAAGATGTTAAGGGGGACGGTTCCCGTGTCATCGCGGTTTTTACCGAGCCGGAATGCGGCTACTGCAGGAAATATGAGAAATCATTGGAAAAAGTCGATAACGTGACGATTTACCGCTTTCTGATGCCGCTTGAGCAAAAAAGTATGAGGCGTTCGATCGGGGTTTGGTGTTCGGGGACCACCAACGCAGAACGGCTGGAAAATCTGCTGGTTGCAATGAGAGACCGGAGTGTTTCATTCGCTGCAGACGCATGCGCGAATCCGATTGCCCAGAACATGCGTTTCGGAAAACAACATGAGATCTATCTGACGCCAACGACTATCGGTGCTGATGGTCGACTGGTTCAGGGCTATTTGCCCCTGGCCAATCTTGAGAAGTGGCTGTCCGGCAAAGGTGCTTTCGCGCCCTGAACATAAAAAAAGCGAGCCGAAGCTCGCTTTTTAGGATGGCTATTGCGTGATCAGAAATCACCTTCAACAATCGGGAAGCCCAGAGCAGCCCAGTCCAGCATGCCACCACGGTAGTAATAGATCTTATTGACCGGGAAGCCGTCACGCGTCATAGCGGCGATGGCAGTCGGGCTTTGCGGGCAGACAGGGCCGTTACAGAATGCGTAAACTTTCTTGGCCTTGGAACAGTCCCACTTGGCGGCTTTCTTGGTGCAGCCCAGCTCATCCATTCGATTGGCGACTTCGGTGTAAGGAATGTGATAGGTGTTAGGAATCGTACCCTTGACACGGTCATTGGGCTCACGCATGTCGACAATGATCACATCCTTGTCATTCATGCCTTCCAGAATTTCGATTTCAGTAATGGGCGTAACACCCTTCTGCGGGATCAGTGGCTGCAACCAGCCAGCGTTTTTCGCGCAGGAAGTCATAGTACGGGTAATGGTGTATGGGCCTTTTTTGGTCTGAATCACGAACTCTTTGCTTTCACCGATGATGCGCAGTTTTTCGGGTGCCGCAGCGGTCTGTGCAAAGGCAGTGACCGACACGGCGGCCAGAGCGATGCCAGCGATGATTTTTTTCATGCATATCTCCTCAATAATATTCGTTTACCTTTTTGACGTAACGCAAAGTTACGCTATGTGGATATAGTTTATAACACGTAAAAGTGAATTTGGCGCACGAACAAGCAAGGCTCGTGTTGTGCGCCGCATCATCATTAGCCCAGTGTTTTCAAGTTCTGAATGATCTCGCCGACAACCGGTTGTGCATCACCATAAAGCATCCGGCAGTTGTCGGTATAGAACAGGGCATTTTCCACGCCAGAGTAGCCAGCACCCTTGCCGCGTTTGACCACAATAACGTTCTGCGCCATGTCCGCATCCAGAATCGGCATACCGTAGATTGGGCTTGATTTATCCGTGCGTGCGACTGGGTTGACTACATCGTTGGCACCGATAACGAGTGCTACATCACATTGCGGGAATTCGCCATTGATTTCTTCGAGATCGAAGATCTTGTCATAAGGCACGCCGGCTTCTGCCAGAAGCACATTCATGTGGCCAGGCATGCGTCCTGCTACCGGGTGAATGGCAAACTTGACCTCAACACCGGCTTCTTCCAGCAAGGCGGTCATTTCCCAGACCTTGTGCTGGGCATGGGCAACGGCCATGCCATAACCCGGAATAATAATGACCTTGCTGGCATATCTCATCATGGCAGCGGCATCCACCGGACCGACTTCCTTCATGGTGCCTTCGATGGCCTGGCCACCATCGCCACCACCTGTCATAGGCGTAAAGAGAATGTTGGTGAGTGGGCGATTCATGGCCTTGGCCATGAGTTGCGTCAATAGGGTACCTGCGGCACCAACAACAATACCGGCAATGATGAGTGCCGGGTTGCCAAGTACATAACCTTCGAAGCCCACAGCCAGACCGGTGAAGGCATTGAACAGGGAAATCACTACGGGCATGTCGGCACCGCCAATGGGCAGTGTAACAACCAGGCCCAGCACTAACGCAACCAGGAAGAACGCGTAAATCAGACCTGGCTCAGCGGGTGCCATGATGACCATCGCAGCGCCCAGCAGAATCGAGATGCCTGCGAGGATAACGTTAACGGCATTTTGTGCCGGCAGGCGGTGAGCTTTCTTCAGAACGCCCTGGAGCTTGGCCCAGGCGACACAGGAACCCGTGAAAGAGACCGCGCCTATTAGTGCACCGATGACAGCAAGCAGTGTGACGGTTGTAGAGTGGACGTCGCCGCGCACAAATTCAATGGCGGCGATGGCGGCCGCGGCACCACCCCCCATACCGTTGTAGATGGCAACCATCTGCGGCATGTCGGTCATCTGCACTTTCTTGCCGGAAATCCAAGCGGCCGCACCGCCAAGCAAGAGTGCGGCGCCAATTAAGGCAATGTTGTGCAAATCCGGAATCATGAAGGTGCCAGCGATGGCCACCAGCATGCCGTA
>JALRCC010000149.1 GCA_023257495.1 Rugosibacter sp.
GTCACCCCCACGAATAGCAGAGAACCCGATTTGTGTTGCTGCCCTTTCCCCGGTGTGACCGTGTCGGCCATAAATGGCACATTCAGCCAGATTCTGGTCTAGTGCTTGTGCCACCACTTCGCCCATCCTTAGCGCCGTACCTGAGGGTGCATCGACCTTGTGGCGGTGATGTGATTCGATTACTTCAATGTCGTAGCCCGTATCAAGAATTTTTGCAGCCAGCGCCAGAAGCTTGAACACGGCATTGACGCCGACAGCCATGTTGGGCGCGAAAACGATAGGAATTTCTTGAGCGGCAGCTTCAATCGTCTGCTTGCCTTCGATAGAAAATCCCGTCGTGCCAATGATGATGCTGGCACCTGATTTTTTGCAGGCTGCCAAATGCAGTAGCGTGGCTTCAGGCCGGGTGAAATCGATCAGGCAATCCGCGTTAGCAAGCGCAGCTTCAATCTCACATGATATGAGAACCCCGCAGGGTGAGCCGATGAGCTCTCCTGCATCTTTTCCGAGAAACGGACTTGCGGGGTGTTCCAGGGCAGCGACTAGAACAGCGTTTTCATTTTGCAATATTGCCTCGATCAAAGTCCTCCCCATACGGCCAGAGCTTCCCGCGATGGCATAGCGAATTTTTTTCATTTTTTCTGGTTTGTATCAGTAGGGGCTACAACTTCAATGACTTGGTTAGCGGCTTTAGGTAATGCTTTTTTTCCGTCATCGGCGATGACATCGCCTCCGACGCGAACAAGTTTTTCATCCTGAAAAAATACAGCAATGCGGCGCTGTTCTGCTTCGCCTCGTCCGGGTTGCAAGCGATAAATATAATCCCAGCGATCGGCGTGGAACATGTCTGAAACCAGCGGAGAGCCAAGAATGAACCGTACTTGCTCGCGTGTTTGACCAGGCTTGAGCTGAGACATCATTTCTTGCGTTACCCAATTTCCTTGGCGCACGTCAATACGATAAGGTGCGATATACGATTGTTGAGCTTGGTTTACGCCTGAACAGGCAGCGCACAGTCCAATTGGTGCAAGGACTGACAAAAGATAAAAAAAACGCTTCATCGGTGAGTTCCGGGGTTGGGGCGATGCAAATCAACGAGTCTGGATGCGGGGACTGAAAAAGATGCGTGGGACTCGTCACAAAATCTGTGGCAGGAGTACCCAATCAGAGTGTGAAAACTATATCATAGAAGGCTGCCCCGCCTTGTTTCTGCTGGATTCATTTTTTCATTATGGCTACTCATCCTGACGATCTTAAAAGCATTGGTCTTAAAGCCACGCTGCCCCGTTTGAAAATTCTCGACTTGTTTCACAAGCTGGGGCAAGAGGGTGCATCACGCCATATCACTGCAGAAGATGTGTATCGCCATTTATTGGCCGATGACATGGATGTGGGTTTAGCCACCGTCTACCGTGTATTGACCCAGTTTGAGCAAGCTGGCTTGTTGCAGCGCCACCATTTCGAGTCGGGTAAAGCGACGTTTGAGTTGAATGAAGGCGAGCATCATGATCATCTGGTGTGTTTGCAATGTGGCCGTGTGGAAGAGTTTTTTGACCCGGAAATCGAAAAAAGGCAAAACGAAATTGTCAGCCAGCGAGGGTTCAAACTACGCGAGCACGCGCTCTATCTTTATGTTGAGTGCACAAATGCTGATTGCTCGCATCGCAAAAAGGTGGCATGAACTCGCATGAGCGTCGGGCATGGTGATCATGCTCGCTGCTTTTGAATTGTTTACTCGGTAATCCCCAGCATTTCTGCCGCGTGACGCTGTGTTGTGCGGGTGATTTTTTCGCCACCCAACATGCGTGCAATCTCGATAACGCGCGATTCTTGATCCAGTATGCAAACTGATGATACGACGGTTGCATTGCGCGTTTCTTTGATGATTGACCACTGCCAATCCGCTTGTGCAGCGACCTGAGGTAAATGGGTGACGCATAACACTTGATGGGTTTTACCTAGACTGCGTAGCATGCGACCGACAATTTCGGCAACGCGACCGCCAATACCAACATCGACTTCGTCAAATATCAGGGTGCCGACCGGGTTAGCTTGGCTGGCTATGACTTGCAGTGCCAATCCAATGCGCGAGAGCTCGCCGCCGGATGCAACTTTTGCCAATGGACGCAGAGATTGTCCGGCATTGGCTGCAACTTGAAACTCAACACTCTCCAGACCAAATGAGGCACCTTCACCAAGGGTTTCCAGGGTAATGGAAAACTGGCCGCCGCTCATGGCCAATTCTTGCATGCCGGCGCTAACCTCCTGGGACAAGCGTTGGGCCGTTTTTTTACGCAAGGCCGACAATTGTGTAGCAACGGCAAGATATGCGGCTTCGGTTACTTGTTCGCGCTCAGCCAGTGCGGTCGGATCGGCGCGCAAGCTGAGTTCATCGAGTTGTGCTCTTAGCTGGGCGAGCAATCCAGGCAGTTCGGTTGGCGGTACGCGGTATTTGCGCGCCATTTGCGTCACGGCATCTATCCGGCTATCCAATTCACTCAAGCGCGAGGGGTCAAGCTCCAGATGATCCTGATAACGCCGTAGTGCCAGCGCCGACTCTTCGAGCTGAATGACGGCACTGTCGAACAGTTTGACGGCTTCGCCCAGTGCAGGGTCTACCGTGGTTAATCCATTCAGACGCGCGCCGGCATGTTGCAAGGCCGAAAGTGCCGCTGTTTCGCTGTCATCCAGAACGAGTAGTGCTGCATTGGCGGCATCGAGCAATTCACTGGCATTGCTCAGGCGACGTTGTTCGGTTTCAGTTTCCTGCCATTCTTCGGTATTGAAAGCCAGTGTGGTGAGTTCCTTGACTTGCCATTCGAGCAATTCGCGCTCACGTGCAGCAGCTTCACTGTCTGCCATGGCGGTTTTCTTGGCTTCACGGGCCTGTCGCCAGGCGTTGTAGGCGGTCGCGACTTCACGTAATAGTTCCTGAGTACCCGCATGGGCATCCAGCAAGGCGCGTTGAGCTTCGGGGTTGAGTAACGAGTGATGCGCATTTTGGCCGTGAATATCTGCCAGGAGGATCGCTATTTCACGTAATTGCCCCAGTGTGGCAGCGGTGCCATTGATATAGGCACGTGAACGACCGTTTTGATCAATGATACGGCGCAGCAGGCAGGTGGTGATGTCAAAGTCATTGGTTTGCAGCCAGCTTGCTAGCGCACTGTTGATGGTTACATCAAATTCAGCAGAGATTTCGGCCCGCTCAGCTCCCGTGCGAATGACAGAGGCATCGGCACGTTCGCCTAAGGTGAGGGATAGGGCGTCAATGAGAATGGATTTTCCCGCGCCTGTTTCACCCGTGAGTGCGCCAAATCCGTGGCTGAATTCCAGTTCCAACTGGTCGACGATAACAAAATCGCGAATGATCAGGCGCTGCAACATGATGAAATGATGGGAACTCGAATAGTTTGAACAGCACGCTAATTGCGTGGCGTGGCACTCCAATGCAGTTTTTCACGCAACATCGCGAAATAACTGTAGCCAGGAGGATGCAGCAAGGTAACGGCGTAAGGGGAGCGCTGGATACGCACAACATCCCCACTTTGTGCATCAAATCGTGTTTGACCATCAAAGTGTATTCGCGCCTCGTGCGGTGGTAGCAGCATCACGCTGATCGTGCTGTGATCGCTGACGGTGATGGGGCGGTTAGATAACGCATGCGGGCAGAGCGGCACAATGGCAATGCCTGCAACCGAGGGATGCAGGATGGGTCCATTGGCAGATAAAGCGTAAGCGGTGGATCCAGTCGGTGTGGAAATAATCAGGCCATCGGCACGCAGGATGTGAATTAACTCATCATCCACTTTAACTTCCAGCTCAATCAGGCGGCCAGCCTCGCCCTTGTTAATGACTAAATCATTCAACGTCAAGGCATGGCAGGCTTGCACGCCGTGGCGCAACACTTCAGCATCCAGTAAAAAACGCTGCTCGCGCGAAAATTTTCCGGCCAGCAAGGTCGTCATGCTGTCTATCATCGATTCGCGTGCAATGTCGGTCATAAATCCCAGCCTTCCCTGGTTTACCCCGACAAGAGGCACATCGAACTTGGCTAAA
>JALRCC010000234.1 GCA_023257495.1 Rugosibacter sp.
GGCAGATTATCAATCAATCCATCAGCCCACGCACAAGAGGTGAGCACCGCTGAACCTTGCTGTGGATATAAGCTGAGCCCGCCTTGATCATTGACGCGCGCACGTAAAAATTCACGCCGCGCATCCCCCTTCCAGGCAAAATCAGCACGCAAATGCAACACGCGAGGCGTCACACAACTTGCACCCTTCATGGCCAAAATGAAGGGGCGAACCAGCATAAGAAAAGTCACAAAACTGGCGACGGGATTACCGGGCAGGCCGATAAACCGTGCATTGCCGTTATCAGAAGCGCCATGACTGGCCGCGCTCACCGTCTTGCCAGCGCCGACTTTTCGTATCGAGCCCAAAGCAAAAGGTTTGCCGGGCTTGATGGCAATTTTCCATAAATCCAGCACGCCTTCAGCGTTCACTGCCGCTTTCACATGATCTTCTTCGCCCACCGAAACACCGCCACTGGTCAGAATGAGATCGTGCACTCGCGCAGCGTCACGCAGCGCCGCTTGCGTTGCTTCCTGTTGATCCGGCACGATGCCCAGATCAGTCACCAGGCAACCCAGGCTTTCCAGTAATGCATGCAGCATCGTGCGGTTCGAGTTGTAAATACCGCCAGGCTTCAAGGGTTCGCCAGGCATGGTGAGCTCATCCCCCGTTGAAAACAACGCCACGCGCAACGGGCGAAATACACACAGCTCCGCTGCGCCGACAGATGCAGCCAGCCCCAGATGCGCTGCGTTCAGGCGTGTGCCAGCAGCAAGCACGTCTGCGCCCGCGGCAATATCCTCGCCACAGCGCCGGATGGCTTGGTCTGGTTTGGGCACGGCATTCACAATCACCGCATCACCATCCTGCGTGCATAGCTCTTGCATGACGACAGCATCCGCTCCCGCCGGAATGGGCGCACCGGTAAAAATGCGTGCGGCCGTTTGCGGCACTAACGTCTGCCCAACATGTCCCGCTGCAATACGCTGCGAGACAGGCAGGCGGGTGCCAGGTGCGGGAACATCCACAGAGCGCACGGCATAGCCATCCATCGCACTGTTATCCATGGGCGGCACATCAATCGGCGAGACAAGATTTTTTGCCAATATCCGCCCCCGTGCCGCACCTGTTGGCACGACCTCGGTTTCTGTCACCGCCTGCGCTTGCGTCAGCAGGCGATCCAATGCGTCATCAAAACTTAAAATCGTCATACGAATCCTTGATGCTGAAGAATGAATTCGGCAATCGCTACCGAGTTATTTAATGGCAACACCGGGCGCTGCGTGAGTTTGGCAACCACCTCCGGCTCATCGGTGGCAACTGCCACAATGTGTTCGTTATCATCCGTGGCAATCAACGGCTTGCCCACCGCAGGTCGGTGCACTTCGAGCTTGGGCACGGGCATGTGTTTAAAGCCTTCCACCAGTACAAGATCGCAATCTGAAAATCGGGCAATCTGCTCTTCAAAACCGGGTTCCGGTGCATCGCGTAATTCATGCATCAGCGCCCAGCGCTGGCCTGAAACCAGTAACACTTCGGCGCACCCCGCCTCGCGCAAACGATACGAATCCTTGCCGGGGCGGTCAATATCAAAATGATGATGCGCATGCTTGAGTAACGAGACGCGCAAACCCACCGCGACAAAACGTGGAATCAACGCTTCAAGCAAAGTCGTTTTACCTGCACCCGAATAGCCCGCAATACCAAAGACCTTCATACCGAATCCTGTCGACAAGGAACAACCAGCACCGGCGCAAAACCGCCACCAGGCGTACGAAAATTGGTGGTCTGCCCCGCCCACAGCCGCGCGGCAATCAGCTGCACCTGTCCGGCGTACACGTAATTGCGCAAATCAATCTTGAGTTCAACGGGCGCATCGTCCATTTGTAACATGCGCTGCGAAGGAGGCACCAGAGCCTGGGCGACCGTCTCGCCTGCTAACACTTCCTTGA
Source organism: Rugosibacter sp. (assembly GCA_023257495.1). The sequence goes on from JALRCC010000234.1 coordinate 1,932, forward strand.
AAACACGCTGGGTGATCTTGTCACCACGATAAGCCGCCTTGGCACCATAACCTGTCGCCGGCTTGAAAAACAGTTGCCGTCGACGCGCCCAGAAGTCCGCCGCGCGTTCTGCGGTCACTCGTTCCGTGCGCGGAATTCCCTCAAGCAACAGGCGGCGTGTTGTCTCATCAACGCCCCATGATGTCAGTAGATCAGCATCGGAGAGCGCAACAAGATTACGTTTATCGGCATACAGCGCATGCGCACGCGGATGTGGCGTAATCACTGCGGCATCGGCAAGATAGGCCGCACGCAATGCCGCGCTGGCTGGCTCGCTGAAAGAAAAATCCGTCAGCCGGTTGTAGACCAGATCGATTTTTGTCGTCCCGTGCCATAGCGCACCGTCGCGAAATACCAGTTCAGCCGGATCGCAAATCACAGCCTTGATACCCGCCTCGAAAAACAAGCGCTGGAATAGTAAAAACTCGGGATAAAGATACTGTGATTGCGGCGCAAGATCGACTATGGCAACGGCTGTCAGAGAAGGGTTTTTTGTCGCGGCATCCACCGGGGCGACTCCCCATTGCCATTCCGCACGAAACATGTCGAGGAACATCTGTTCTGGCGTGGCATGGGCCAAATCGCCTGGCAACAGGGCTTCCACTTCTTCGCAGCAGGCTTTTTGCGCACGCGCCAGCAATGCGTTGAGCAAGCCGCCACCGGCATTCGTGTTGATCTCGATCAGCTGGGGCCCCGTGCGCCCTACGTGAAAATCGTAGCCCAGAAAAACACCACGTGCTACTGGCTGATGGTGGGCAATATCCGGCGCATAGGTCAAGACATGTGCCTGATAGGCAGGCATGGCCACCACCTTTTCAATAGCCGCAATCAATGCCGCCATTTGCCGCACATGTTCATCGCCGACAAAAGTCACGGAGCTGGAAAACAGATGCGGGCACTGCGTCATGACCAGCTCGTCAAAGCCCGGGCTGACACGCTCCAGCTCACTTTTCAACAAGACTCGATCCAGTGACTCGCAATGACACCCGGTATTAAGCCGATCTGCCAAGGCAATGCAGGCATGTGTATTCATGAGTCTGATTTTACCGGCTGCGCGAAAAACCTTTCGACATCCACAATGTCGCGCGTGCGCCGCATCGGCGGCAGCGAACGCCAGATGGATTTGCCATAGGGCTTGCCCGTTAATCGTGGATCACAAATCATCAGCACGCCGCGATCCGCCTCGTCGCGAATCAACCGACCCGCACCCTGCTTCATGCTGATGACCGTCTGCGGCAGTTGATACGTCATGAACGCATTCTCGCCTGCAGCGCGCAAACTTTCAATGCGCGCCGCAAGCACCGGATCGTCAGGTGGCGCAAAGGGCAGCTTGTCGATAACCACCAACGAGAGCGCTTCGCCACGCACATCCACACCCTCCCAAAAGCTTACGCTGGCGACAAGAATCGCATTGCCCAGAAAGCGAAACCGTTCCAGAAGTTCTGTTTTGGAGCCTTCGCCCTGCATGAGCAAGGGCAAATCAGGTGCCTCTTTTTGCAGCTTCTCTTGCAATAGCTCGCGTATTCGCCGCATGGCACGCAGCGAAGTGCACAACACAAAGGTTCGCCCGCCTGCCGCTCGGATGGCTGGCCAGGCCGCTTCGACCACCGCTTCCTGATACATGGGGCTATTCGGGTCAGGCATGCCGGGCGGCGCATACAATAAGCCATGATTGGCGTAGTCAAACGGGCTACCCCACACCACTGTTTCGGCTTCGTGCAAACCCAGTGCATCACAATAATGCGAAAAATCCTGCCCCACTGCCAGCGTGGCAGAGGCAAAAATCCATGCGCGTGGATGTCCTTCCATCTGACGGCGGAAAATCGGTGCAATATCCAGCGGCGTCATGTTCAACGACAAGGCGTGTGAATACACTTCCAGCCATTTCACGGCAGATCCTTCCTGCTCTGCGGTTTCGCCCTTTTGCCAACGGGCTAATTGACGCTCCAACTGCTGCGTACGCTCCAGGCAGTTCGCCAAGCCTTCGCCACGAGCGGATTGCGCTTCCAGGTGCTTGCCCAACTCACGCAAAGCGTTGGCTACTGTCGCCAAGGCGGAAGAAAAATCGCGCTCATTTTCGACCTGGCTCGCGGGCAAGCGCACATTTTCAGCTTTGAGCGACAAGCGCAAATCGCGTGCGGCTTTATCCAAAGTCTGTGCGGCATCTTGCAGGGGCAGGTAATCCTTTGCCACAGCCAGCGCTTCTGTTCGCACATCGCGCGATAAATCGATCAATTGCGACGTGGAAATACTCTCGCCAAAAAACAGTCCGGCAATTTCCGGTAACTGATGTGCTTCATCAAAAATGACGGTATTACACGCAGGCAGCAACTCCCCCATGCCTTCATCTTTCAGCATTACATCGGCGAAAAACAAATGATGATTGACGACCACGACATCAGCCATTTGCGCATTCTGGCGGGCCATCAAAACAAAGCATTGCTTAACGTTCGGGCATTCCTGCCCCAGACAATTCTCGCGCGTCGATGTGGCCGCATACCAGGCGGCTGAATCTTCAGGCACATCGACGCATTCGGCCTTGTCCCCCGTTTTGGTGCGTTCGGCAAAACGAACAATTTTGCGCAGATGACCGGCCTCTTCACGCGATGCCAGGCGTCCGCTGCTCATCGCGCGCTCAAGGTGATAGGGGCAGACATAGTTCGCACGACCTTTGAGTAATGCGATGGTTGCGCCGACTTTCAACGCCGCCCGCACGGCGGGTAAGTCACGATTGAACAGTTGATCCTGTAGAGTTTTTGTACCCGTTGAGATGATGACTTTGCCACCAGAGAGCAGCGCCGGTACCAGATAGGCAAAGGTTTTTCCCGTACCGGTTCCCGCTTCAGCGACCAACACCGCATTGGTTGCAATGGCCGAAGCAATGCGCTGCGCCATTTCCAGCTGTTGCGGACGCACGCGAAACCCTTCAACTGCTTGGGCAAGAGGCCCTTCAAGGGAAAAAATAGGATCAAGGACGGACATGGGCGCGGCATGGTAGCACGATGAAGCATCAATCACCGAGCACCGAAACATAATGCGGCATACCTACCGCATCACCAGCCAAATCAACTCCAAAGTTGAACTCGCTCCTTCATTTCATTCAAGTTTGTCGCCATCTTTGTACGGGCGCTATTCAGCAACTCTTCCTTATTGGCTGCGACGTTACCCTCTGCCACGCCGCGATCCGCTATCGCGGCACCCAACCGCCACAGACGGGAAATGTCTGACCCACAAAACAATTCGCAGCAGTCGTGCATAAATAAGCGGCAAAACTGGCATCCTCCCGCGCACTGACCAAGCGCCCGAGAGGAACTTCCCAGCGGATACGTTCTTGAAAGGCAGGCAAAGCCTGTACTTCCGGCGGGAAATAAGTCGGGTTTTCAACCAGGTTTTGCGCAATGGCATTGACCTGGATATTCAATGATGCCATCTCGACACCTACCGATTGAACATAGGCCAACTGCGCACCCCGTGCCGCACTATAAGTAGAGCGGCGTTTCATGCCGCGTAGCGCAGAGGCACTTCCCATGAGCAAAATCTTGCCCGCACGACGCTCGATCATCTGCGGCAACACCGCGCGCACCAGGCGTGGCAAGGGCGTCACCATATGAGCAAAGACTGACTCCCATTCGTCATCAGTGGCCTCAACCGCCTGCGTGTTCGGTGCAGGAATCGCCAGATTGGCAATCAAGACATCTATGTGCCCAGCCTTTTGTATGAGAGACTCAATGCGCTCTGGTGTTAGCAATGGCCCCGTGTCGGCAATGACTTTTGCACCACACTCTGCCAATACTTCGCATAGAACCGGCCCCATGAATGCATCGGCTTGCGTTACGAGAATACGTTTTCCCTGTAAATCAACAAGGTTCATCATGGCATTCCTTTCAAAAAGTCGGCGCTGGCAATACGGCAAGAAAGTGGCAAAAAAAGCTGGCTACAAGTGCCACTCAGGATTTATACTACAACAAGAATACTACAACAAGATTATTTTTATCATGCGAAAGGAAAAACCATGGCACGTGT
>JALRCC010000056.1 GCA_023257495.1 Rugosibacter sp.
ATCTGCGCTGGCAGCGCGCCGCGCAAGGCGTTACACACTACGACCGCTTGGGCTAAACGCAAGTCGCTCCGCGTGAGCACTTTCTCCGTCGCTGCCCAGGCAGGATCCGCCAGCAACACACTGCGCATCACTCCCGGCAGCAAACCACAAGCCACAGGCGGGGTGTACCAGCGGCCATCCAGTTGAACAAACACACTGCTGCGTGCGCCCTCTGTCAATTCGCCCTGGTGGTTAAAAAACAGCACATCAAAAGCCCCCGCTTTTTCGGCGCGTTGCCAAGCGGCATCGTAATCTGCCCGATGCGTTGTTTTGTGCTGCAAAAATAGGCTCTCTATTTTTACGGGTGCCGCTCCCAACAACACGTTTACAGGAACAGATATCTTCTGTAACGGTGCAAGTTGTATAGCCACATCCCCTGATGGCTTGAGTGCCAATCGTAAACGATACGAGCCGTGCTGCAGCGTGGTACAAGTCTGCGCAATGGCCTGCGCAATAACTTCACGCACCCATTCTTCATCATAAAAAAAATCAAAATACCGTGCTGAGGTGGCTAAACGCTGCAGATGTCGCTCAAAATAAGGGCAACCGGCTTCTGTGACGAGCATTGTCTCGAACAACTCGAACTCATGCGTGAGCCCGGTTAAAAAAACGCTCTTTAATCCGCATTCGTGAAACTCGGCATCCGCCCGGCTGTCATGCACTATGCCGGCACCCACACCCATTTCGCCCCTGCGTTCACCTGCCTTATCGGGCGCTGCGAGCAACAGCGTGCGAATAGGAACCGACAAGCAAAAGTCCCCCAGGCTTCTTTTTCCGGTTGGTGGCTCAAACCAGCCCAGTGCGCCCGTGTAATAACCTCTTGGCGAAGTTTCCAACGCTTGAATGATGTCGATTGTCCGTCGCTTGGGCGCACCGGTGACCGAGCCTGCAGGCAATAACGCCGTCAGTAAATCAATCAAAGAGCACGTCGGTTCCACATGTGCTTCGACTGTAGAGGTCATTTGCAGCACCTTGCCATAGCGAGCAACATTGAATAACGATGGCACATGCACTGTACCCAGTTGTGCTACACGGCCAAGATCATTGCGCAGCAAATCGACAATCATCACATTTTCAGCACGGGTTTTAGGATCACTCGCCAGATGTGCTGCGTCGAGCGCATTCTGCGCTTCATCGGCTGTCGCTTCAGCGGTGCCCTTCATTGGTAAGGTGCGCAAATGACCTGCCTGATGCTGCACCGCCAGCTCCGGTGAAAAAGACAACACGGCTCGACCATCGGGCAAACTGACCAGTGCCCCAAAAGGGACCGGCTGTCGCCTTTTGAGCCGCTGGTAGAGAGAAAACAAACCTCCATAGGCAGTAAAACGCAGCCGATAGGTGTAATTAACCTGATAGGTTTCGCCTGCAGCAATGACATGGTGAATTTTCGCTATCGCCGCGTCAAACTCAGCCTTGCTCACGCTGGGCGTCATATTCCTCACGCCTGCCATGAATGAATCACTTTCAGCGCTCGACTGCTGATGCAGCCATGCGTCAACTGCCGTTGCCGATAAATGCCGGCATGCTTTAAACAGCAGCAGATGGGCCAGCTCCTGCCCGGGCGTTGCCATGCCTTGTATTGCAGCACCTTGCAGTGCGGCACCCAGTTCAAAAGAAAACAGCCCAACGGCATGGAAACCCTGGCGTTGCAACTGCTGCATCGCTTCCAGCAACGCGGGCAAATCCGCCACATCAGTACAGCGCAGTGACGTCACATACCCGGTATACAAACGTGAACGTGGCTGATCTTCACTCGCTTCGCTATCGTCAAGCAGCGCAAAACATTCGATATTGTCTGAAGCAATCACCATTAATAGACGAACCGATGTAGCAGATCTTCCAGGTTCAGTTCGCACAAAATCTGTTCGGCACGCCGTCGCGCATTGCCCCGTGGAAGGTTGCCACGGCGCGCGATGATCAGCTCGTTTTTCATGGAATGCTCCCACCCCACCAGCTCGGTCACTGTCAACGTATAGCCATGTGCCTCCAGCAACAGGCAGCGCAATACATTCGTCAGCTGACTACCAAATTCACGCGTATGAATCGGATGTCGCCAGATTTCAGAAAGCGGCGTTTTTGCAAAGGACACATTTTTATGCTGTCGCAAAACAGCAGCAACCTCTGCCTGGCAGCAAGGCACCAGCACGATGAACTGCGCCTGTTTTTTTAAGGCAAAGAAAATGGCATCATCCGTTGCCGTATCACACGCATGAAGCGCCGTCACAACATCAATGCGATCCGGCAAGGCGGGCGACGTCACTGAAGCTTCAACAGACAGGTTGATAAACGCCATGCGTGCAAAACCCAGGCGCTGCGCCAGAATTTCTGCTTGCGTCACCAGCTCGGCACGTTGCTCGATACCGTAAACCATCCCTTGGTCACGCGACTTTAAAAACAGATCGTACAAAATAAAACCCAGATACGACTTGCCCGCACCGTGATCTACCAAGGTCACATCGCCACGCGCCTGTATGACTTCTTTCAGTAACGGCTCGATGAAATGTACCAGGTGATAGATCTGCTTGAGCTTGCGGCGGCTATCCTGGTTCAGTTTGCCATCGCGGGTGAGAATGTGCAGCGCCTTTAAAAGCTCCGGCGATTGTTCGGGCTTTATCTCATGAGCCATGACAGATGGTCGGCTTCCAGTTAATCGTCCAGCGGCAATCGAATGGCATATTGACCCGACTTTTCATCGCGCTCGACGATAAGCAATTTGCGTTTTTTGGCATCTTCCAATAAATCACGAAATGAACGGTAGCCATAATAAGACTCGGTAAATCCGGGTTTCCTCCGTTGCAGGGTCGGCTTGACCATCGAGCCCCACAGGGTTGCTTCACCGCCACGTTCTGTCATCAGCGCTTCGACCGTTTCCACCAGCAAATCGAGTGCTTCCTCGCGTCTGTGATCTTCCGGCTTTTCGTCAGGCTTTTCTGCAGCAGTTTTGGCCGTCGTTGCTTTGGCAACCATCACTTTTACCGGCGCTTTTTTCGCGCTACGCGTTTTTTTCGCTTCCTGCTCGCGTACCAGATCGTCGTAAAAAATAAACTCGTCACAATTGGCTGACAGCAAGTCCGAAGTGGCCATTTTCACGCCCACGCCGATCACATGCTTGTTGTTCTCGCGCAGCTTGGAAACCAGAGGCGAGAAATCCGAATCGCCGCTGATGATCACAAAGGTATCAACATGCGCCTTGGTGTAGCAAAGATCGAGCGCATCCACCACCATGCGGATGTCGGCCGAGTTCTTGCCTGACTGACGCACATGCGGGATCTCGATCAACTCAAACGAGGCTTCATGCATCGGTGCCTTGAATTCCTTGTAGCGCGCCCAGTCGCAATAGGCTTTCTTGACCACAATACTGCCCTTGAGCAGCAGTCGCTCGAGCACTTTCTTGATGTCAAACTGGGCATATTTTGCATCGCGCACGCCCAGCGCAATGTTCTCGAAATCGCAGAACAACGCCATATTGGTTATTTCAGGCAGACCGGCCATGAGCATTCCCTGCAGAGAGTCACAAAAGGCCAAGTTTCGCATGGAACATGCCGTTCGTGCTGGCGACGTGAGATGTGACGCGAGATATTCGCCGTGTCACCAGCGCCGACTTTTTATTGCTGCGCCTGTTGCTCCTGCTCGGTGGCAATCGATGGTTCGCCTTCCAGCCAGATTTCCGGCGCACGACGCAAATCGAGAGTCACCGGATACTCCGGGTTACGCCCTTCGCGCCGCACATGCAGCGGGCCGGGTGTATGGCCGTGGTTCCAGAAACGGGCGACACGACGCGCTTCGGCTTCATTGGCATTCACCGGAAAGGTATCGTAATTTCGACCGCCGGGGTGAGCGACATGGTAAGTGCAACCACCAATCGAACGGCCACTCCAGGTATCCACCAGATCGAACACCAGTGGCGCGTGCACGTCAATCGTCGGATGCAATCCGGAAGGCGGTGCCCAGGCCCGGTAGCGCACGCCGGCCACATACTCGCCACGAATGCCGGTCGGATGAAGTGGCAACGGCCGACCATTGCAAGTCACGACATGGCGTGCGTCGTTCATCTGCCGCACGCTGACCTGCAGACGCTCGAGTGATGAATCAACATAGCGGGCCATGCCGCTGGTGCCGACTTCTTCACCCAGCACGTGCCACGGCTCGATGGCCTGACGTAGTTCAATTTCGATGTTGTGCTGAACCACTGTGCCATAACGGGGGAAGCGGAATTCAAGAAATGGCGCGAACCACTCGAACTCAAAGGCATAACCGGCACGCTGAAGATCAAGCACGACATCGCGCAGATCCTGAGCCACATAATGTGGCAGCATGAACTTGTCGTGCAACTGCGTGCCCCAGCGGATCAGGCGTCCCTGGTACGGCGTCTTCCAGAAACGCGCTACCAGCGCCCTCAGCAGCAGCATTTGCAGCAGGCTCATCTGTGCATGTGGCGGCATCTCGAAGCCACGGAATTCCAGCAGACCAAGACGTCCGGCCGGGCCGTCGGGCGAGTACAGCTTATCGATGCAGAATTCGGTGCGATGGGTATTGCCCGAGAGGTCAATCAACAGGTTGCGCAGCAGGCGATCCACCAGCCAGGGCGAGAGCGTTTCCTCGCCGGGACGCAGCCGTTCGCGCATCTGCTGGAAGGCGATTTCCAGCTCGTACAGGCTTTCGTGGCGCGCCTCATCGACCCGTGGTGCCTGGCTCGTGGGGCCGATGAACATGCCTGAAAACAGATAGGACAGCGCCGGATGATTCTGCCAGTAGGTAATCAGGCTCATCAGCAGATCCGGTCGCCGCAAGCACGGCGAATCAGCGGGTGTGGCACCTCCCAGCGTGACATGATTACCACCGCCCGTGCCGGTATGCCGACCATCAAGCATGAATTTTTCAGCACCGAGCCGCGTCAGGCGGGCTTCTTCATACAGTGTCCGGGTGTTCTCCACCAACTCTTGCCAGGAATGTGCCGGATGAATATTGACTTCGATCACGCCGGGATCGGGCGTGATCCTGAACTCTTTCAGGCGCGGATCGTTCGGCGGCGTATAGCCTTCAATACGGATCGGCAACGCCAGCGCCGCCGCCGTGCGCTCAATGGCGGCGATCAGGTCGATAAAATCTTCCAGCAAAGGCAGCGGTGGCAAAAAGACATGCAGCACGCCATGACGAACTTCGACACACAGAGCGGTATGAACGATTTCCTTCGGATCGTATGATGCCTTCGGCTGCTCCAATTGTTTCGGTTCCTTCGCTTGCTTCGATTGCTTTGCCTTGCTCAAGGGCTTTGCTGCGGATTTGTCCTGCTTGCCACTGGACGGCGGCAGATCACCCGGAATGTCGAAGGGATCAAGACCGTGATCAACTTCCATATCCTGAGGCATGACCCAGGGCAGCGAAGCCAGCGGAAGACGCAAACCCAGCGGTGAATTACCGGGAATCAGGTAGAGATGCTCGCGACGCAACGGCCAGGGACTGGAATAAAAACCCGTCGAAAAGTCGGCGCTGGCAGTACGGTGACTAGCAGGGTCGTCCCTGTTGGC
>JALRCC010000222.1 GCA_023257495.1 Rugosibacter sp.
GAAGAAAATTACTAAATTACTTCTTCGCTGCGTCGGCTGCAGGAGCAGCAGCAGGAGCTTCAGCGGCAGCAGGAGCAGCGGCAGGAGCAGCAGCCTCAGGAGCAGGAGCGGCTGCAGGAGCAGCAGCAGGAGCTTCAGCAGCGGCAGGAGCAGGAGCAGCTTCTTCTTTTTTAGCGCAACCAGAGATAGCAAGAGCCAGCAATGCAGCGATCAGTAGGGATTGTTTCATGTGTTTATTTCCTTAACGTTAGGGATTATTAGGCCAATTGGTTTCGATCAAGACGAATAAAGGCATACTTCAACTCGATCGGGTTGTGATTCTAGCATGATTTTTTTTATTTGTGACAAGGGGGTTATCCCTGGTTTTTAACTACAAACCCGTAGTATTGAGTTTTAGGCAGGGCAGAGATAGCGACCAGAGTTCTTCAAACCGCTGTTGCCACGGTTGAATGGCCGCTGGATCAGCTTGTATCAAGGCACATCGTGCGTGATCGATATGAAAGCGACGCACGCCATGGCAAGCGTCAGCCAAAATGTGGGTGTCGGCAAGCTGGCGCAGGTTGTTCGGACTCTGGCGCACATCAACGGCATGAGCATAACGTGTCAAGAGATTCATCAGCCGTGGCATATGGCTATCCAGCAAATGGGTTTGGTGAATGACAATGCGTAGCTTCTTGGTACGATCTTCTGGAGACTGCTTGCGCAAGAAATCAACCAGCTTGGCTAAGCGCTGGGGTTCTTGCAAGCGGAGTGCGGCCAAGTCACGGTCGAAGATGGCTAGATGATTTACAGCGCTATCAAGTACGGTGTCTACTGCAGAGCGGTAGGTGCTTTCGCCGGTGAGTAGTGTGTATTGGCTAAAGGGTGTAGTCACGATGCGGGCCAGAGAAATCCATCGCAATAGGCTTCATACAGCAGGTTGATGACGTCATCAATGATGTGTTGGCCGGATGTTGCGTTGCGTGCTGACGTTATTTTCAGGGCACGGTGGTTGGCGAGCTCACGTATGAGCGGCTTCACGTGGGCGGGCATTTTCCAGCTTTCGCCATTGAGATAAAACTGGTTTCCCGAAAACAGCAATTGGCTGGCAGGGGCAAGTGCAACGCCCTTTCGCTTGGCGGCAGAGGCAAAGCGGGCTAGGGTCAGCGGATGCGCCGGTGGGTCAAAAAATATGTGGGCTTTGGGCTCGGTAAGCGAAGCCCCCAAGAAATCGCGTACCGTGGTGCGGTTCCAGCGGATGCTGGAAAGTATTGTTTCCACTTGATCGATCATCGCTGTGCCAATTTCAGCGGGATGTCGAGGCCTTTTAAGGTCAGGGTCGCTGTAACGGCCGGGCAAGCTCAGTCGTTCTTGCAAAAAGGAAAGAAACTGCTCGCCTAATTCCTGTGCGGTGGGTGCGCGAAAGCCAACAGAAAAAGTCATGCACTCGCCGACGGCGACGCCATCGTGCGCCCACTGGGGCGGCAGGTAGAGCATGTCGCCTGAATCCAGCAGCCATTCTTGCGTGGGACGAAAGTCCTTGATGATGCGAATGGGCAGGTCGTCGATCAGGGTTTTATCTTTTTGCTTACCGATGTGCCAGCGCCGACTTCCCAAACCTTGAATCAGGAAAACATCATAGTTGTCAAAGTGCGGGCCAACACCACCGGTATCTGTCGCGTAGCTCACCATCAAGTCATCCAGCCGTGCATGGGGGATGAAGTCAAAGCGCCGCAATAGCGCATCACCTGCCGCATGGGCGAGGTTGACGCTTTGTACCAATACAGTCCAGGGCAGTGCGGCACGCTTGAGTTGACGCAATGAAAACGGTCCGTGATGCAGTTGCCAGCCATCGGCGCGAGTAATCAGGCGCGATTCAAGGTCCTCGCTTGTCGCCAGATTGAATAGGTCATCGCGGCGCATGAGCTGGTTGATTTCCGGTACGGCACCGCGCACCAGCAAGGGTTTTTTTTGCCAGTATTCAGCAAGAAAATGCTCCGGCGTAATGCCGCCGAGCAGAGTAGATAGTTCAGGCATCATGGGGTGATTATAATCATCCGCTTTTTCAGAGCGCATGATGACCATGGTCACGATTGAATCACTCGACAATGAAGGACGAGGCATTGCTCATGTAGATGGCAAAGTCATTTTCATCGAAGGTGCGCTGCCGGGAGAGCAAGTCGAGTTTTCAAGTTATCGTCGCAAACCGAGCTATGAACAGGCGACGGCGACGAAAGTGCTGCGTGCGTCAAGTCAGCGAGTGGAGCCGGTTTGTCCGCACTTCGGGGTTTGTGGCGGGTGCGCTTTGCAGCACTTGAATGTTGCTGCCCAAACCGCCGCCAAGCAACGCGTGCTGGAAGATGCGATCTGGCATATCGGGCGACTTAAGCCCGAGCAGATTTATCCGCCCATTGCCGGGAGCGCTTGGGGTTATCGTCATCGTGCAAGGTTCTCCGCGCGCTGGGTAGCCAAGAAAGGGGGGGCGCTGATTGGCTTCCGTGAAAAGCATAGTAGTTATGTGGCGGTGATGGATTCCTGTGCCGTGCTGCCGCCTGAAGTTTCCGCATTGATTCCAGAGCTAAAGCGGCTGATCGCGTTGATGTCTGAGCCGGAACACTTCCCGCAGATCGAGGTGGCCGTTGGCGAAGCTCATACTGTGTTGTTGCTGCGCCATCTTGCGCCGTTGAGTGGCGAGGATGAGGATCATTTGCGGCACTTTGCCGATGCGCATGGCGTGGTCTGGTATTTGCAGTCCAAAGGGCCGGAAACTGTCCAGTTGTTTTACCCTGAAAATTCGCTTTTTTTGACGTATACCCTGCCTGATTATGATCTGACGTTCCGTTTCTGGCCGACAGAATTTACGCAGGTCAATGCGGGTGTGAACCGTATGCTGGTGCGGCGTGCCATGGCGTTGCTGGCACCGCAAAAAGGCGAGCGCATTGCGGATATGTTTTGTGGACTCGGCAACTTCACTTTGCCGATTGCTCGTTCAGGGGCGACCGTTGTAGGGATTGAGGGCAGTGCGGCGTTAGTGCAGCGCGCAGAGGAAAATGCTGTATTGAATGGGTTGTCTGAGCAATGCACTTTTGCGGTGGCTAACTTGTTTGAGGCGACTGACGCTAGTTTTATTGCGCTGGGCCCAGTGGATAAGCTTTTGATCGATCCACCACGAGAAGGCGCGATTGCCTTGGTTAACGCGCTGCCAGCAGAGGGCGGGCCACAGCGGATTGTGTATGTTTCTTGTAATCCTGCCACGTTGGCACGGGATGCTGCCGTGCTGGTAAATGAAAAAGGGTATGTCCTGCGCGGAGCAGGAATTGCCAGCATGTTTCCTCATACATCGCATGTTGAATCGATTGCGGTGTTTGAAAAGTAGCGGCAAAAAAAAGCGGCTCCGGAGAGCCGCTTTTTAAACGTTTTTTGACGATATTGCGTTGCTGTTGCGTTGCTGTTGCGCCGTATTCGCTGTATCTACCGTATCACGAGCGCCGACTTTTTTGCCCTTTCCCCCTATTAGTCGCGTTGGCCGCTAAGCGACATGAGTAACTGCAACAGGCTCACGAAGATATTGTAAATACTGAGATAGACGGACAGGGTTGCACTGATGTAATTGGTCTCTCCCCCACGCACGATGCGGTTGATGTCATACAGGATGTAGCCTGAAAAGATCACGATGGCGATAGCGGATATGGCGAGTGCCAGGGCAGGGATCTGAAAAAAGATATTGGCAACGGCCGCGACCAGCATCAGGATCATGCCGACAAACAGAAACTTGCCGATATTGGAAAAATCCCGTTTTGTTGTCGAGGCAACGGTAGCGAGAGAAAAGAAAATTGCTCCAGTGCCACCGGCTGCCATGGCGATCAATGTGCCGCCGTTAGAGAAACCGATCGCCACTTGCAGGATGCGCGAGAGCATCAATCCCATAAAGAAGGTAAAGCCAAGCAAGAGGATTACACCGATACTGCTGTTTTTATTGCGCTCAATCCCCCACATGAAGCCAAAAGCAATGCCCATGAACAGGATAAAGCTGATGAATGGGCTACCCGCAAAAAAAGCAAACTTCATTTGCGTACCGATAAATGCACCGAGCACGGTAGGCACCATGGATAGCGCCAGCAGGCCATAGGTGTTGCGGAGTACTCGATGCTGGGTTTCAGCGCTTGTTTGCGCTGGGGCTTGGGTGTAGGTGTTCATGGTTTCCATAGGGCACATTTCCTTTTTGTGGTGAGTAATAACGTGTATTCGATATCTAAATATAAGAATAGTTCATTTGGGTTGTGCAGATGATAAAGTGGAATGCGGTGCACCGACATTCATTTAATTCATTATCGGTGTCACGGTTTATCTCTTTGCTTTGCTTGGGATTCTACGGTATTTCCTTGGGCGGTTTTTTTCGTTAAGGCTTCTGCTTATGATCGATTCACCTCTTATTCCCGTGGCGGGTGGCTATATTGATGGCCATTGGTGTGCGGCTGATGGCGGGCAAACTTTCCCTGTGATCAATCCCGCGACGGGAAATGTGCTCGCTCAGGTGGCGCGTATGGGGGGTAGTGAGACGCAGCGCGCCATAGATGCTGCCAGCCGTGCTATGACGAATGCCGCAAGCATTGCACAACGGCGTGAATGGCTCGAACGCATTGCGGCGGCGCTGATTAAACATCGCGATGAAATTGGTCGCATTCTTTGCCTGGAACACGGCAAGCCCTGGCGAGAAGGCAAGGCGGAAGTTGATTACGCTGCAGGATTTTTCACTTATTGCGCAGCGAATATGGATCATCTCAAGTCACGAGTGCTGGAAGAGCGCCCGCGTGGTTGCGAGTGGCGGGTGCTGTATCGTCCAGCCGGTGTGGTGGGCCTTATCGTACCGTGGAATTTTCCTATTGGTATGATTGCCAAGAAGCTTTCAGCTGCCTTGGCGGCAGGATGCGCAAGTGTTATCAAGCCGGCCTCTAAAACGCCATTGACAATGATTGCCTTGTTTGCGTTGCTTGAGCGAGAAGTGAGGTTGCCTGCGGGTTGGGCCAATCTCGTGCCCGGTTCGGCAAGTGCGATTGCTGATGCTCTGCTCACGCATCCTGATGTGGCTGTGGTGAGTTTTACCGGTTCGACTGAAGTGGGCAGGGAGCTCATCACCAAGAGCGCAGCACAAGTGAAGCGCATTACGCTCGAACTAGGTGGCAACGCACCGTATATTGTGTTTGCCGATGCGGATATGGATAAGGCTGTTGATCAGCTGATGGCGAATAAATTCCGTGGCAGCGGGCAGACCTGTGTTTGCGCTAATCGGATACTTGTTGAACGCCCTGTTGCGGCTGAATTTTCCAGGCGATTGACAGCCAGGGTCAATGCCTTGCGCCTGGGGGATGGTCTTGATGATGCAACCGACATCGGGCCGCTGGTGGATCGCGCGGGATATGAAAAAGTACGGCATCACCTGATCGATGCCATGGCAAAAGGCGCTCAGCTGGTGACAGGTGCGCCAGCCGGTGCTTTGCCCCAGCTGGATAAAGAGTGGGGAGGCTTTTTCCCGCCAACGGTTATTTCGGGCGTCAATCGCTCAATGGCTTGCTGGAATGAAGAAATTTTCGGGCCTCTGGTATCCATCGCAGAGTTTGATGATGACAATGATGCGTTGCTAAAGGCGAACGACACTGAGTATGGGTTGGCTGCTTATGTGTTTACTCAGGATGCCGCGCGCGCTGAGCGCTTTGTCGATGCCTTGCACTTCCAGCATGTCGCCTGGAATACCGGTACTGGTCCTGCACCTGAGGCACCATTTGGTGGCATGAAGCAATCGGGCTACGGTCGCGAGGGGGGGATTGAAGGTTTGTTCGAGTTTGTTGATGTAAAAACATCGCCGATGGGTGTTTGAATTTGGCAGCAAGCTGCGCTGTATGGTTTTTTTGTAGTTCACTTATTTTCGGCCAATGGAGTCGAAATTTTTAACGGAGGAGGTTTGTCATGGAATTTACGCGTAAAGAAGCAAAACAATGGGCACTGAAGAATGTACGTGGGCTTTATATGTGTCCTCTGTCACCTGTCACGCCAGATTTTAAATTTGATGAGGCTGGCATCCGCGAAAATATTGAAAAATACGTGGATATGGGGATTGATGGTCTCGTCGTTGGCGGCTTTATTTCAGAGTGCTGGAATGTCAAGCCAGCCGAGTGGAATCGTTACCATGAGGTGGTTGCAGATGCCGTCAAAGGCCGGATGGATTTATGGACCATCATCCTTGATCCGGAGGCGTGTGTTGCGGTTGAGAAAATGGCGTTTGTTGAAAAACTCGGTTACAACGGAGCCGAGGTGATCAATCCTGTCATTCAGTTACGTACGGATGACGAAATTTTTGATTGGTTCAAATATGTGACGGATCGCTCTGATCTCGCTGTTTGCCTCTATCGCACGCCTGTTTCCGGCAAAGTGCTGGGCCTGGATTTAATGAATCGGTTAGCTGATCTGGATACCGTGATTGGTGCCAAACAAGGCGAGCTTAACCGTGCTGTCACGCTCCGAATGCGTCGCCACATGCGGTCTGATTTCATCGTCATGGAGCCCTCTGAATACTGGTTGCTGGATGAGCAGCGTGTCGGTGGTCAGGTGTTATGGGGCGAGCTCTCCTACATGCTGTATGGCAAAAAACGCCATTTGGTTAAAGATTACGTGCGCTTGTCGGCTGAAGGTAAGCATGAGGAAGCACGCCAGGCGTGGCTTGGGCTGGATGGTGTGCGTACTTATTACGAAGAAGAGTTTTTGTGGACCATTGCTGCCACAGCGACTTACGCGGGTGCCCTTGGTACGCTGAAAGCTTGGTATGAAGCCATTGGCCTAAAAGCGGGTCCGGTGATTCCGCCAGTGCGCAGCCCCAACAGAGAGCGGTTCGAGCAAGTCGCAGCAAAACTGCGCGAACTTGGCGTCGCTTAATTTGTTATTCGGCTAGGGGCGCGTGATGAGAGTATGTATTCTAGGTGGCGGCGGGCTTGGTTCTGTCGTTGGCGGATATCTTGCAGAGGCGGGTGTTGATGTGACCTTGATTGCGCGCCCTTCGCATGCAGAAGCGATTCAGAAAAATGGTTTGCGCATACATGGGCAGCGCCGCGGAGAGCATCTGGTCAAGGAAAATCTGACAGTTGTTACTCATCCGGATCAAGCACTAGGCGAGTTTGACTATTTCATGCTCGCCGTCAAGTCTAAAGATACTGCGCAAGCTTTAAACGATGCAATTCGCCTGAAAGATCGTTGTAAGACGGTTGTTTCTTTGCAAAATAATATCGTCAAAGAAAGTCTGTTGGCTGAATGGGCCGGTGCAGCGAAAGTTTTGGGTGTTTCCATCATCGAAGGAGGCTCGTTGGAGGCACCGGGCGTTGTTCTGAATCACATTACGGCCACTACTACTTTTTATGCGGGTGAGCTGGATGGTACCGTGAGTCCACGTGCTGAAGAACTCGTTGCGGCGATGAATAGCGCCGGGTTGCCCTCAAAGGCAGTCACTTGCATTCGCCAGGTGCTGTGGGAAAAGCTTTGCCAGATTTGTAACGCTTCTGCCTGGTCTGCGAGCACATTGCCCGGCAATCCTGAGCTGACTTTCAACGAAGGTGCGATCCTGAGGGAAGGGGCAGAGCATTACGTC
>JALRCC010000280.1 GCA_023257495.1 Rugosibacter sp.
AGGCCCCAGGTCAGCATGGACATTTCGCCATGACACCAGAAAAACCGTGTTGCCCTGAGCCACGGCATGGCGCACCAGCGAATTTTCAGGCTGCAGATCAAGAATATAAAACTTGTTGATACACGGGGGCACAATCAACAAAGGCCGCGCGGCGACTGTTTTTGTCTGCGGCGCATACTGAATCAACTGCATCACGGCATTCTCATAAACCACTGCGCCCGGTGTCGTTGCCAAATTACGACCCACCTCAAACGCCGTCTCGTCGGTCATCGAGATGCGGCCTTTTTCAAGATCGCTAATCAGATTCTGTATGCCCTGCCGGATACTTTCCCCCTGGGTTTCCAGTGCGGTCTGGATGAACTCGGGGTTAGTCGCGATAAAGTTTGAAGGTGCCATGGCATCGATGATTTGCCGCGCAAGAAACACCGCCTTCTGCTTTGCTCGACCTTCCGGAGCAATCTCGGCGAAGCGCTGCAGATACTCGGCATTTAGCAAATAAGCCTGCCGTAAATAATCGTGTGGCTGGCTGTCTTTCCAGGCCGGATGAGTAAAGCGTCGATCTCCCGCCGCTGCACTCACTATCGGTGGCAAGGGCTGATTCCTGTCTGCGTGCAACATCTGCTGCCACAATTGCACATGCCGACTTTGCCATTCCTGCATCAGCGTCTGCCGCAACGCCTGATCATCTGCAGACATCATCTCACCATTGAAAAAGCCACCTTGCACAAGCAAGGACAACGCTTGTGGTAACTGAGTGGTAAAAAATTGCTGGGAACTCTGAAACAAAGCATCAGCGGTGGATGGCATGCAATAACCTTCGCAAAAAAGAAAAAAAGATCATCAACTCCATGAACAACAAGCCATATCGAATGGCAAACTCATTCTTGCATTGCACAATAACCAGTGTCAAGAATGGTACTAGCCCATGGCTGCATTCTCGGCTCATGTCACATCAAAATGATTACAATCGCGCCATGTATATCATTGCCATTGGCTGGTTGTATATCGCACTGCTCATGGCAGCCACGGAATCCAATCTGACCGCCGGATTTCTCACTTTTTTGATCTATGGCGCAGCACCGTTGGCATTGCTATTGTGGCTTCTGGGCACCCCCCAACGACGACGGAACCAGCTATCCCATGAAATGGTCGATCATGCGGTGACTCAAAAAGATGGTCGCAATACCGGCCACGATCAATAAAATTTGCTGCACCGTCGCCTTGATGTCAGTTCGCTTGTGCAGGCCCGGAATAAGGTCAGCCACCGCCACATAAATCATGCTGGCTGCAGCCAAGGCCAACAACATGGGCACTGCAGCCTGCATTTTTCCTAGTGCGACATAGGCCATCAACGCCCCCACGACGGTTGCCAAGCTCGAAAACAGATTGAACGCCAACGCCCGCGATTTTGAATAGCCTGAATGCAGCAAGATCATGAAGTCACCCACTTCTTGCGGAATCTCATGAGCAGTAATCGCCAATGCCGTGATAATCCCCAGACGAATATCTTCCATGAACGCTGCGGCAATGAGAATGCCATCAACAAAATTATGAAAGGTATCCCCCACCATAATCAGCAAGCCGCTACGACTATTATGGTGATCATGATTTTTCGCATGATCATGCGCATGCGGCTCATGGCCTTCGCACGCCTCGATGTGGCAATGCCGCCACAGCACCAGCTTTTCCAGCACAAAGAAAATCAGGATGCCACCCAGCACCGTCGCCGTTGTGGCCACAGCATCGCCATTCGCCGTGATGGCATGAGGCAAAACTTCAAGAAAGGCCGCGCCCAGCAACGCACCAATTGCATAGCTGATGAGGTGTGAAACCCAGTGTGCTTTCGCCTTGAAAGCAAAAACTGCGGCGGCCAAAACACTTAACGCACCACCTGTCAGCGACATGGTGACAATCCAGCTTAAAACTGACATCAATTTATTCCCGATAAAAACTTCGTGGGCCGAAAACCTGCATGAATGCCGATAGTTGCCCTTGTTGGATAGTTCGAAAGTATACCGTCTTTGCCCTACGGCTCAACGCGGCGTGGCCTCGCTCATGATCTGGTGATAATGCGCCAGCCGTCGCGGATGAATCGCCCCGCTAGCAACTGCTGCCTTGATCGCACAATCCGACTCTGCCAAATGCCTGCAATCACGGAAACGGCAACTTCCCATCAGCGCGCGAAATTCGATGAATCCCGACTCGATTTCCGGCGGCGACAAATGCGCCAGACCAAACGCCTGCACGCCAGGGCAATCAATCAAATGGCCGCCTGTGGATGATGGGGGCAAGTGATACAGCCGCGCATAAGTGGTGGTGTGCTTGCCTGAATCCAGCGCCGTTGAAATTTCACGAACAGCGGCAGCGGCATGCGGTACCAGTGCATTGGTCAAAGTAGATTTACCCATGCCCGACTGCCCCACCAGCACCGAAGTTTCCCCTGCCAGAAAAGGCATTAGCGGCGTGGCGTCTTCTACAGCAGACAGGGTGAGCAATGGGTAGCCCAATGCCACAAAAGGCGCAAGCAGCTCATGCGCAGCAGGCAAGGCAGCAATCAGATCGCACTTGTTCAATACGATCAGCGGCCGCAAACCCTCATGCTCCGCTGCAAGCAGCGCACGCGACAACAATAAATCGCTGAACGAAGGCTCGGTTGCCACCACCAGCACCAATTGAGTGGCATTGGCAGCGATCAGTTTTTGCCGATAGGCATCACTGCGGTACAACAGGCTTTTACGCGGCAGATGGCTGGTAATTTGCCCGTCCGAGGTGAGCTCAACCACATCGCCCACGGCATACGGGCTTTTTTTTCCCTTGGGAAAACCCTGCACCAACCGGCCATCGTTGAATTCAACTTCATAGTGCCGACCAAAAGCGGCGGTGATTGTGCCCTGCTCGCTCAAAGCAAATTACGGCGCAATTTATAGTTCAAATAACGCATCAATTTTTGCCGCACAGATGAAATCGTTTTCACTCAAGCCACCGATGGCATGCGTGGTGTAACTCACCTTGCATGCGTTGTAGCTCACGGCCAGATCGGGATGATGATCTTCACGATGCGACACCCAGGCTGTTGCATTCACAAAGGCCATCGTCTCGTGATAATTTTTGAAATGATAGTTTTTCGTAATGTGTGGCGGCGACCCCATCACCAATCGCCATCCTGAAAGTCTTGCCAATAAATGCTCGGCCTCGTGAGCATCCAACGCCAAAACGCCGCCTTCGCAAGGCATGCAGCGACGATTTTTCAGATCAGTCATGGTGAAAGGGATTGCAAGCGTGCAATCCGCTGGCTGGCCGGCGGATGCGAATCGTGAAACAACGAGTAGAGCGAGTCAGGTGTCAGCGTCGCGGCATTATCACGGTAGAGCTTCACCAGTGCCTCCACCAGATCGCCCGCCGCCGTTTGCTTTGCCGCATAGGCGTCGGCCGTATATTCATCGTGCCGCGACAGTGCTGAAGTCAAAGGGGTTAATGGAAACAGAAAAACCGGCAACACCATCGAAAACAACAACAAGCCCATAGCAATATTCGGCGTCTCACCAGCGCCGACTTTTATGTTCAAACCGTTATAAAACCACGATTGATCGATCACCTGGCCAAGCAACCACAGCATAGCAAAACTCGTCACAGCCAGCAGCGCAATCCGTTTTAGCACATGACGATGATGATAATGCCCCAGCTCATGCGCCAGCACCGCTTCGATCTCTTGTGGTGCCAGCTTATCCAAGAGCGTGTCGAAAAAGACGATGCGTTTGGCGCGGCCAAAGCCAGTGAAATACGCATTGCCATGTGCCGACCGCTTTGAACCGTCCATCACGAACAATCCCGAAGAAGCAAAGCCGCAACGCTTCAGCAAGGCTTCTATGCGCTGCTTGAGTGCAACATCCGCGAGGGGCGAAAACTTGTTGAACAAAGGCGCAATCACAGTCGGATACAACACCAGCACCAGCAGATTAAAACTCATCCAGAACAGCCAGACATAAAACCACCAGTTTGCGCCCATCATCTGCATCAGCCACAAAACAGCCAGTAGCAAGGGCGCGCCTATCAAGACGGATAACAAACCCGCTTTGAGCAAATCCGCCAGCCATAGTCGCATTGTCATCTTGTTAAAGCCAAATGCCGCCTCCAGCCGAAACGTACGGTACAGGCTGATCGGCAAGCCAATCACAAAGCCCACCAACGCGAAACTGGCAAACAGTGCCAGATCATGCGTATACCCCGCGCCCAGCCAAGCGTTCAGCTCGGTATCAATCGCCTGCAACAACCCGCCCATCGTGAACACCAGCAACAGTAACGCACCAAGGACGATCTCGATCAGTCCCAAACGCCCTTTAGCCACGGTGTAATCGGCAGCACGCTGATGATCAGCTGGGGTGATATGAGCGGCAAATTCAGCTGGCACGTGTTCACGGCACATACGCACATGGCGCATATGCCGCCCTCCCAGCCATAATTGAAGCGTCGTTGATAGCGCTAGCGCTGCCAGAAAAATATTCGTGAATAATGAAGTAGTCATGAGAAAATGATGAAGAGGCTCGGCCTTTCGCTCATTTTATACGCATCCTCGTACATAACTCCGACACAACCCCATGAATCTGCTTCGCACCCTGGTCACTGTCAGCGGCATGACTCTGCTCTCTCGTATTCTCGGCTTCGTGCGCGACTTTGTCATTGCGCGAAGTTTTGGCGCTGGCCCATTGACCGATGCATTTTTCGTTGCCTTCCGCCTGCCCAATCTGCTACGCCGCCTGTTTGCCGAAGGCGCCTTTTCGCAAGCCTTCGTGCCCATTCTGGCGGAATACCGCGCGCGCCAGGGAGACGTAGAAACCAAACGCCTGATCGACCATGTCGCCAGCATCCTGTTTCTGATTCTGATAGTCGTCACCGCGCTGGGCATGATTGCCTCGCCGATTCTGATTGCTATTTTTGCACCGGGCTTCACGGCCGACCCGGATAAATTCCAACTCACGGTGCAACTCACGCGCATCACCTTTCCCTACATTCTGTTCATGTCGCTGGTTGCGCTCGCCGCCGGGATTCTGAATACCTGGAATCGTTTTAGCCTGCCCGCCTTCACCCCGGTGCTGCTCAACCTTTCTCTTATCGGCATGGCGCTGTTCGCCGCCCCCTGGTTTAACCCGCCCATCGTGGTCCTGGGCTGGGCAGTTTTTCTCGGTGGCGCGTTGCAACTCGCTATTCAAATTCCCGCGCTGGCAAAAATCGGCATGCTGCCAAACTTTTCTCCTGTCTGGCGCGACGCCGGCGTGCAGCGCATCCTCAAACTCATGGGACCTGCCGTGCTGGGTGTTTCTGTCTCGCAAATCAGTCTGCTGATCAACACCATCTTCGCCTCATTCTTGCCCAGCGGCAGCGTCTCCTGGCTTTACTATGCGGATCGGTTGATGGAATTTCCCGCCGGTTTACTTGGCGCAGCGTTGGGCACCATTCTTTTGCCTAGCCTTGCGCGCACTCATGCCAGCGGCAACCCTGCCGAATTTTCCGCCCTGCTCGACTGGGGTTTGCGGCTCACTCTAATGTTGACGCTGCCCGCCTCTCTTGCATTGGCGCTGCTGGCCGTGCCTTTGCTGTCCACA
>JALRCC010000012.1 GCA_023257495.1 Rugosibacter sp.
AAAGAATCAACAATTCATCAAATTGACATGATTTGAAGACCGCCCATGTAGGACTGCAATGCCTTAGGCACTTTAATACTACCGTCTGGCTGTTGATTATTTTCCAAAATAGCAACAGACGTTCTACCCACGGCCAAGCCTGAACCATTAAGCGTATGCACTAATTCGGGTTTGGCTTGCCCCGTCTTAAAGCGAGCCTGCATGCGCCTAGCTTGGAAGTCGCCCATATTCGAACAAGAACTAATCTCTCTGTATGTGTTTTGCGCTGGCAACCAAACTTCTAAATCATAAGTTTTAACACTACCAAAACCCATATCACCAGTGCACAGCAACATTTTTCTATAAGGCAATTCCAATTGTTGCAAGATAGATTCAGCATTCGCAGTCAACGCTTCCAAAGCATTCATAGAATCTTCAGGTTTGGTGATTTGAACCAATTCAACTTTTTCAAATTGATGCTGACGAATCATGCCACGCGTATCGCGCCCGTAGCTACCCGCCTCTGAGCGAAAGCACGGCGTATGCGCGACAAATTTCAAGGGCAACACAGCGGCGTCTATGATCTCGCCACGCACGATATTGGTTACCGGCACTTCGGCGGTGGGAATCAAGTACAAGTGGCCTTCTTCGCCATGCGGCACGCGAAACAGGTCTTCTTCAAACTTTGGCAACTGCCCCGTGCCAAACATGCTGTCTTTATTGACGAGATAAGGCACATACACCTCGGTATACCCATGCTGCACTGTATGCATATCCAGCATGAACTGGGCTAACGCCCGATGCAAGCGCGCAATCTGGCCTTTCATCACGGTAAAGCGGCTGCCAGAAATCTTCACGGCTGTTTCAAAATCCAGTCCGCCAAGTGCCGTTCCCAAATCCACATGATCACGCGGCATGGGGATGTCACGCGGCGTACCCCAGCGCAACACTTCCACATTGCCGGTTTCGTCTTTGCCCACCGGTACACTCTCGTGCGGCAGATTGGGAATGCCTGCCAGAAAATGATCGAAGCGTGGCATGAGCTCAGCCAAAGCCACCTCACCGGCTTTGAGCGCATCACCCAGCCCCGCGACCTCGGCCAGAACAGCCGAAGCATCTTCGCCCTTGCCTTTCAATAGGCCAATCTGCTTGGAGAGCGCATTGCGTTTGGCCTGCAAATCCTGCGTTTGTGTTTGCAGATGTTTTCTTTCGGCCTCCAGCGCTTCAAACGTCGCGGTATCCAGCGTGACGCCACGCGCGGCAAGACGTTCAGCAACAAACGGGAGATGGCTACGAAGCAGTTGAATGTCGAGCATGAAGTTTCCTATCAGTCCTATCAATACCCTAGCGGGATTTTTTTGTATGTTGTTTGGCTTTTGCATCAAGCTCGCGCAAATGCGCAAGCTTCTCTGCTATTTTTTGTTCCAGCCCACGTGCTACCGGCTGATACCAAGTCACCGTCGGCATGTCCGCAGGAAAATAACTTTCATCGGCAGCAAAACCCTCAGCCTCGTTATGCGCATAACGGTAATCGGCACCAAAGCCAAGGTCTTTCATCAGTTGGGTTGGCGCATTGCGCAAGTGCTCTGGCACGCCACGACTTTTGTCTTTGGCCACAAAGACTCGCGCCGCATTATAGGCGAGGTAAGCCGCATTCGATTTAGGTGCCACTGCCAGATACAGTACCGCATTGGCCAGCGCCAGCTCGCCTTCCGGGCTACCCAGCCGCTCATAGGTGATGCAGGCATTGAGCGCCACTTCATGCGCACGCGGGTCAGCCAAGCCGATATCCTCAATCGCCATGCGCACGATGCGCCGCCCCATATACAGCGGATCGGCTCCACCATCCAGCATGCGTACCAGCCAATACAGCGCTGCATCGGGGCTTGAGCCGCGCACGGATTTATGCAACGCCGAAATCTGATCATAAAACGCATCGCCTCCCTTATCGAAACGTCGCAGATCAGCCGCCAGAATCGAATCCAGAAAGTCGGCGCTGACGATACGGCAAGCGGCAGTCTGCGCGGCAGTCTTTACCTGCTCCAGCACATTCAGCAGCCGTCGCGCATCGCCATCGGCATAACCCAGCAGCCGCTCGCGCGCTGCCGGTTCAAAATTCAGCTCAGGAAAGGCCTGCGCCTGCGCCCGATCGAACAGCGCGCCCAATTCTTCCTCAATCAAGCTGTGCAGCACATACACCGCCGCGCGCGAGAGCAGCGCTGAATTCACCTCGAACGAGGGGTTTTCTGTCGTTGCCCCGATAAACGTCACCGTGCCATTTTCAACGTAAGGCAAAAACGCATCCTGCTGTGCCTTGTTGAAGCGATGGACTTCATCCACAAACAAAATCGTGCGTCGCCCCAGCGCGCGCTGGCTCTCTGCCTGCTGCATCGCCGCGCGGATATCCTTGACCCCGGAAAATACCGCCGAGAGGGCGACGAACTCGGCATCAAAGGCATCTGCCATCAGCCGCGCCAAAGTTGTCTTGCCCACCCCCGGCGGCCCCCACAGAATCATCGAATGCGGCACGCCGGAAGTAAATGCCAAATGCAAAGGCTTGCCTGGCCCCACCAGATGCGACTGCCCGATCACCTCGTCCAGCGTCTGTGGTCGCAAGCGCTCGGCCAACGGCGCGGCGGGCATTTCCCCTGCGAAAAGATCAGCACTCACGCAAAACCATCCCGGCTGAATACCCGTTGCCAAAATGACGGATAAATTGTTTAACCCAATCGGTATACAACGGCTGGGTACGTAAGCTGTCGTGCTTGAGGCATCGCTTGTCACGCACCTGATCCTGCCATTTCGGTGCGATGCCAGTGAATTCAATGGAGGGTAACCGCTTCATAATTGAAGTCACCTCCGAAAACCAACCCTAAAAGTGTTCATTCTCGCGCAAGTATCGCCACTGCCCTAGCGGTAACTCACCCAGGCGCACGCGACCGATACGCACGCGCTTTAAGCCGGTGACGCGCAAACCAACGAGCTCGCACATACGGCGAATCTGCCGCTTGCGACCTTCTTTGAGCACAAAACACAGTTGATCTTCATTGGCCCAGCGCACCTGCGCCGGGCGCAGTTGTTTGCCGTCCAGCGCCAAGCCGTAGTTAAGCAGCGCCAGACCATGGCTGTCGAGCAAGCCTTCCACACGCACCAGATACTCTTTCTCTACAGTGGAATCGTCACCAATGAGTTGGCGCGCCACGCGACCATCTTGCGTCAGGACGAGCAAACCGGTGGAATCGATATCCAACCTGCCTGCCGGAGCGAGGCCTTTCAGGTGCGCCAGTTGGAATCGCTGCGTGCTCCCTGCCGCCTGTGTCTTGGCTGAAATCAGCGAGGAAGCCGGCTGATGGCCATCCTCGGCCTGCCCTGAAACATAGCTCATCGGCTTATGCAGCAAAATCGTGACTTGTCGCGCCTGACTTATACGCGCCTCTGGTGCCATCGAGATCACGGCATCCGGCAGTGCGCGCGAACCGAGTTGCGTTACCCGTTCGCCATTAACGAACACCAGCCCGCGCTCAATAAAAGCATCGGCCTCGCGACGCGAACACAAGCCGCGTTCAGCCATGAGTTTGGAAATGCGGCTACCTTGCGTATCATTCATAGGTATTCATTCTATCCTGCCGCCATGCTCAGTTATCGCCACGCCTATCACGCCGGCAACCACGCCGATGTTTTAAAACATCTGGTGCTCATGTTGTGCATGCAGCACATGAACAGCAAAGATAAACCCTACACCGTCGTGGACACGCATGCCGGTGCGGGGCTTTATGTGCTGGATAGCGAGCAGGCCAAGCGCACAGGGGAGTATATCAACGGCATTGGCCGCTTATGGCCGCGCACCGACTTACCCGCACCGTTAGCATCATTCATGACCAGCATCAAAGCACTCAATCAAAGCGGCCAGCTGCGCCGCTATCCCGGCTCGCCCTGGCTGATTGATCACCTGGCGCGGCCCATCGACCGGCTGCGGTTTTGCGAGCTGCACTCGACGGATTTTGCTTTGCTGCGCCGCCAATACAAAGAAGCAGGCCGCCGCGTTAGCGTTTTCCAGGCTGATGGATTTGACGTGCTCAAGGCCAGCCTGCCGCCACCTTCGCGGCGCGCTCTGGTACTGATCGATCCCTCGTATGAGATTAAGAGTGATTACTTGAAAGTCGTTGCCGCCATCAAGGACGGATTAAAACGCTTTGCCACCGGCACTCTTTTGGTTTGGCATCCGCTGCTACCGTCGATTGAAGCCAATCAACTCCCCGATAAGCTCAAAAAATCCGGTGCCACGCACTGGGTGCATGCCACCTTGAGCGTATGCGCCACATCCACTCAGGGGCGAGGCATGCATGGCAGCGGCATGTTCGTCATCAACCCGCCCTGGACGCTCGCCGCAGAACTCAAAACCACGCTACCGTATCTGGCGCAGATTCTGGGCTTGGATAGTCATGCAGCGTGGACCGTAGATGAACTTGAGCAGAAAGCCTTAAAGGCTGGCAACGCATGAATGACCTGAGGCCAATAGCCGTCAAACATTGAAAATATCCATTTGCCTTGGAATCACGTCGTTGCACACGACGATATATTTTTCACGAATACTCAACACAGCACCTTTGCGCGCCAAGCGGTAGCGGTAATGGCCGAAAAACAGGTCCGTCCGTTTTTCTTCATGCTTGTAGGTGTTGACCTGAAAATTCGCGGTG
>JALRCC010000033.1 GCA_023257495.1 Rugosibacter sp.
TTCGAGTTTCTTTATGAAAATGGCGAATTCTTTTTCATTGAAATGAACACTCGCGTTCAAGTCGAGCACCCTGTAACCGAACAAGTCACCGGTATTGATATTGTTCAAGCACAACTGCAGATTGCTGCAGGCGAAAAACTACGCTTTAAACAAAGTGATATTGAAATTCGTGGTCATGCCATCGAGTGCCGTATCAATGCCGAAGACCCCTTTAAATTTACTCCCTCACCAGGCATGATCAGCACGTGGCATCCACCCGGCGGGCCTGGCATTCGCGTTGATTCACATGCCTATTCGGGCTATACCGTGCCGCCTCACTATGATTCCATGATCGGCAAGGTCATCAGCACGGGCCACACGCGCGAACAAACCATTGCGCGCATGAGTATCGCGCTCTCTGAAATGATGGTGAATGGCATCAAGACCAATATCCCGCTACATCAAGAACTCATGCTTGACGAACGCTTTCGGCAAGGTGGCACAAGCATTCATTATCTTGAAGAAAAGCTGGCTAAAAAAAGTGCCGCCATCAAAGAGCAATAACTCTCATGTGGCTCAGCATCTCGGTAAAAACTGATGCAATTCACGCAGATGCTCTGTCAGATGCATTGATGGAGGCAGGTGCAATTTCCGTCAGCGTAGAGGACGCGCTGGCGGGAACTGATCTTGAAACTCCGCAGTTTGGGGAGCCCGATGGCCTGATTACCGCCCCTGTCATCCCATTGTGGACTGAAAATCGTGTCATTGCCTTGTTCGAACCGGCAACTGATCTCGTCGGTCGCGTTACCCGTGCTGCACTGGAAATTGGCATCACAGATTTACCCTCCATCGACATCGCCGAAGTGGAAGAGCAAGACTGGGTACGGCTGACGCAGTCACAGTTCGAGCCCATTCACATTACCGACCGTTTGTGGATCGTGCCCTCATGGCACACCGCCCCCAATGCCGAGGCGATTAATCTCGTACTCGACCCGGGTTTGGCATTTGGCACAGGCTCCCACCCCACCACGTTTCTGTGCTTGCAATGGTTGACAGAACAAGTTCACGGCAAAGAGACCGTTCTCGACTACGGGTGCGGCTCGGGCATTCTTGCCATTGCTGCCGCAAAGCTCGGTGCCGCGCAGGTGCTGGGCGTTGATATTGATGATAACGCGCTGACTGCCGCCCACGATAACGCATCAGCTAACAACGTCTCGCTACAATTGCGCCATTCGCGGATGTCCCTTGACGAGCGCTTTGATCTGGTGGTCGCCAATATTCTCACCAATCCCCTCTGTGTCTTGGCCCCACTGCTGGCAGGCTGCGTTGCAGCAGGCGGCAAGCTTGCCTTATCGGGCGTCCTGGCACCGCAAGCGCAACAGGTCATTTCAGCTTACGCGCCCTTTATCGAGCTTCATGTCGGCGCAACTCATGAAGGTTGGGTAAGGTTGGAGGGCCACGCATGTTAACGCAGTGTCCGGCGTGCGAAACCACTTTTCGTGTCACGGCAGAACAACTCCGAGTCAAAGGCGGTCGCGTACGTTGTGGCGAGTGTCAGCATGCGTTTAATGCGCTGGATAAGCTGATCGATGCGTTGCCAGACAACATCCATTCGCCTGCCCCTAAAGAAACAGGAACGCCGGATCCCCTTGCTGAACCACTACAGCACTTACCTGATGAGACAATCACGGACCTCACGGATTCACTCGCCAGCGATCGCACCGGTGATACGGTCTCTACTGAAATTGAAGCAAGCGAAAAAGCACCTCACGAAAATTTTTCCGACCACTTCTACGATGTAGGCACACCATCGGAAGCTCCTTCGTTGCCCGAATCGTTGACCGAATTCTGGGCCGACTCACCAGACGATACAGAAGCAAAAAAATCATTGGAAAGCTCGGCAGTTGAGTCTTCTGCGCATCATCCACCAGAGCCGACAAACATCCTGCTGGATGGTCCGTTTGCCGAAATTCCCAACCCGACGCCCACCCGCCGATGGCCTTGGATCGTAGGCAGTCTTCTTTTGCTTGTCATGCTAGGTGGCCAAGCTGTACTTGCTTTCCATGCGCCACTGGCAAAATCACTGCCTGCCGTGCAGCCTGCTATTGCCGCAATGTGCCGTCTCGTACACTGCACAATCCGGCTCCCTGCCCAAAGAGATCTGATCAGCATTGAAAGTTCCGACTTGCATCCCGATCCGACCACCGCCGGTCGTCTGGTGGTATCGGCGATATTAAAAAATCGTGCTGCATTCCAGCAGCAATTTCCCCACCTTGAACTGACCTTAACTGACATTGCCGACAAGGCTATTCTTCGCAAGGTACTCCCTCCCACGACCTATCTACCAGCAGATACCCTACCAGCCAACGGCATGCCGCCGAATGCAGATATCGCCGTAAACCTTGTCATCACCACTGATTCGCTGACGGCCAACGGCTATCGGCTGTATTTGTTTTATCCTTAAATCCACCTTTTCTGAAAACAAAAAAATGACGACTCTCATTTGCGGATCGCTGGCCTACGACACCATCATGGTATTTGGCGACCGATTCAAAAATCACATCCTGCCCGAGCAACTCCATATTCTCAACGTCGCTTTTCTCGTGCCCGACATGCGCCGCGAGTTTGGCGGCTGCGCCGGTAATATTGCCTACAACCTCAAGCTGCTCGGCGGCACGCCACTCATCATGGCAACGTTGGGCGAAGATAGCGCACCCTATCAGCATCGACTCAAACAACTCGATCTCAACACCCGCCACGTGCGTGAAATCGCTGGCAGTTTTACTGCTCAGGCTTTCATTACCACCGATCTTGATGACAATCAGATCACTGCATTTCATCCCGGTGCGATGACGCATTCGCACCAGAATAAAGTCAGCGATGCGCCAGGCGTACGTCTCGGTATCGTTGCACCTGACGGTCGCGATGGCATGCTGCAGCATGCCCGTGAGTTTCACGCTGCACATATTCCATTTATTTTTGACCCCGGCCAAGGCCTGCCGATGTTCGACAAAGATGATTTGCTGAACTTTTTGCAACTCGCCGACTATTGCACGGTCAACGACTACGAAGCAAAACTGCTGACGGAACGCACCGGGCGCACCATCGAGCAATTGGCTGGTAGCGTAAAGGCCTTGATCGTGACACTCGGTGCTCAAGGATCGCAAATTTACACGGAGGGAAACTGTATCGACATTCCTGCTGCCACACCCGATGCCGTCATTGACCCGACCGGCTGCGGCGATGCTTATCGCGCCGGCTTGTTGCATGGGATCAGCCAAGGCTGGTCATGGGAAAAGACCGGTCGACTCGCCTCTTTGATGGGTGCCATCAAAATTGCCCATCGTGGGGGACAGAATCACAAACCGACGTATGAAGAAATTGCTGCACGTTACCAGGCAACCTTTGCCGAATCTCTTTAAGATATCCACTTCGAGCTGATTGACTCAACACACTTTAAGGAAAACACCATGAAAAATTATCGTTTGTTGCTCGTTGCAGTCCCCGCCTTGCTGTTGGCTGCCTGTGCCAGCCAATCAGGTTCGTCTTACTCGCGCGCCCAAACCCGCAGCGAACAAACCGTGCGTCTCGGTGTCGTTGAATCGGTACGCAACGTAACCATCGAAGGCACACAGTCAGGGGTTGGCGCTGCCACCGGTGCAGTAGTCGGCGGCTTGGGTGGCAGCAACGTCGGTGGTGGCAAAGGCTCCTCGGTCGGTGCCGTACTCGGTGCCGTGCTCGGTGGCGTGGCAGGCAATGCAATAGAAGGTAGTACAACCAAAAAGGCCGGTCTTGAAATTACCGTCAAGCTCGACAACGGGCAGCTGACCGCCATTACACAAGAGGCTGATGAGCAATTCCGCCCTGGCGAGCGGGTGCGCGTCCTCTCGGGTGGCGGAGCAACACGCGTTGCACACTGAGAACCTGAAAATCACAGCGGCATAATGGCGTTGCCAGCGCGGTAAAAATGGCAGCGTCGTTAGCGCAATCCATCCGGAATCTGCGGGCAGTTTTCCGCTTAAGTCGTACCACGCTGCACTTGGCAGATGGCATGCTGACTGTCGCGCTGATTTATCCCTTCATCAAACAAGACACCCGTCTAGCGCTCAAACAGCGCTGGTCGAAGAAGCTGCTCACGATACTGGGCATCACGCTAAAAGTCGGCGCTGGAGATACGCCGCGAAGCAAGTACCCTTGGGGTGCGGCGAATGGCGCAACAACCGTTGATCCCACCGGCCTGTTAGTCGCCAACCATATCTCTTTTCTCGATATTTTCATCATCAATGCCTGGGCACCCGCCGCTTTTGTGGCCAAGGAGGATGTACGCAGCTGGCCTTTGCTTGGCTGGCTCAGTGCGCGCACAGACACAATCTTCATGCAGCGCGGTTCGCGTCGTGCAGCGCACTTGGCACGCGAACATCTCGTTGATCAATTACGCTTGAGGCAACTCGTCGCAGTGTTTCCCGAAGGCACAACCAGCGCTGGTCATACCGTGCAGCCTTTTCACAGCGCCCTGTTTCAAAGCGCGATTGATGCGGCAGCGCCCGTGATTCCGCTGGCCTTGCGTTACTTCGATGGACAAAACCACCAACCCAGCCACGCTGCCGACTATGTAGGCGACATGACGCTCATCGGCTGCCTGTGGTCACTTGCCACCAGCACAGGGCTGATCGCACAACTAGAACCTTTGCCAGCACTCGCGTCCCGTGGCCTTGATCGTCGCCACCTCTCAGCGCATGCACACCATGCCGTCGCGCATCGATTGATGCGCATGACATCCATAGAGCATCAATAAGGGAATCAGTAACGCGCTTAATCCCAGCCTGAAGGCTGCGCCTGCTGCGGGCACGGCAGGCGAAACACGCGCCGGTCTTCCAGTCTCACCGCGGTTAACGCACCGCCCCACAGACAACCCGTGTCAATTGCCAGCAAGTCCGGTTGCTCATGGTAACCCAGCGCTGACCAATGCCCGCAGACAATCAACTGGCCAGTGCTCGCCCGCCCCGTCGCAGAAAACCACGGCACACATCCCATCGGCCCGGCTGCAGGGGGTGCTTTGGCACCGGGTGCGCGCAACTCCATCGCCCCGGCAAGCGTTACATAGCGCATGCGCGTCATCGCGTTCACCACGACGCGCAGTCTGTCCCAACCCGTGAGCTCATCACACCAGGCAATCGGTTCCGAACCCCACATATGGGCCAGAAACTCTCGGTAGTCGGACGCAGTCAGCGCGGCGGAAACCTCATCTGATAATGCTTTTGCTTGCGCTAGCGTCCACTGCGGCAAAAGCCCGGCATGCACCATGGCCCACGCACTCTCCGCATGGAACAGTGGCTGCGCGCGCAGCCAATCCAGCAGCTCATTACAATCCGGCGCGGCAAGTACCGCAGCGAGCGTGTCTTCTTTATTCGCCCGCCCAAAACCTTCCGCCTGCATCACCAGATGCAGATCGTGATTTCCCAGTACCACCACTGCCGCTGTACCCAGTGATTTGACATAGCGCAGCACTTCCAGCGACTGCGGGCCACGATTGACGAGATCACCCACAAACCAGAGACGGTCATTGGCCGGATCAAAATCAAGCGCGTCAATCAGTTGGTACAGCGGGTCAAAACAGCCCTGCACATCGCCAATTGCATAAGTTGCCATAGATGGTTCAGCTATGAAATGCCGCAGAAGTGGCTAAGCTTATCTCAAACGGAGGTCGCTGCCCGCAAAGAAATTTCGCCGGAAAGAACACGCTCAAGACGGCCATTGGCCTCCAGCAACAATGCGCCCGCAGTGTCCACACCCCGACAAATGCCCTGTCGTGGTGAAGAAAAATCCGCCAGCAACACGATGGGCTCATCCTGGAATGCGTGCCGCGCCAGCCAATCCTGCCTGAGCGCTGCAAAACCCGTTTGCGAAAAAGCTTCCAGCACTGACAACAGTTCCGTCAATAACGTCGCCAGCAGTGTAGTGCTGTCTACAACATCACCCAAAGCAGCAGCTGTCGCCCGTACATCGGCTGGCAATGCATCAGGCAAGCGGTGGTTGATGCCAATACCAATGACGGATGCATGCGGCGCGCCAGGCACAAGTTCAATCAGGATGCCGCCCAGTTTTTTGCCGTTGAGAAGAATGTCATTCGGCCATTTAAGCGCGATTTTCACATCGGGCGTGCCTTGCTGTACCATATCCCCAGCGCCGACTTTTTGGGTATTGCCATGCAACGTCTTTTCCAGCGCACGCGCAACAGCAACACCTACCGCCAGCGATAATCCCATAGGCAAAGTGCCCGCCGCAAAACGCCACAGCACAGAAAACGTCAGACTATCACCCGGTGCGGCAATCCATACCCGACCACACCGACCACGCCCTGCGGTTTGTTCTTCCGCAACGACCACGGTACCCGATGGCGCACCCCTCTCGGCACGACTCATCAGCACCGCATTGGTTGACTCGCATCTCGGCAACACGTCGATGTCAAAACGGCATGCAGCCTCGCCCAACGCTATCGCCAACTCTGGCGCATTCAGGCTGACCGCCATCATGGCACTATCCTGCCGATCACATCGAGACCTTTACCGGATTGTCTTCCAGACCAAGCTCCTGAATCTTGCGCGTAATCGTGTTGCGGCCAAGACCGAGTAGCTGAGCCGCCTCGATACGACGGCCACCTGTTGCCACCAACGCACGCCGTATCATGGTCGACTCAAATTGTTGTGTGAGCTGCTCAGCCACCTGCCCCGGGGCGCTGGCCAATACACGATCAACCTCACGCGCCAAAACAGCCAGCCAGTCGGCGCTGGCCGCACGGTGTGCAACATCGCCTGCTTGATCTTTCGCCTGATCACGCGCTGCATTGCGTAACTCCGTTGGTAGATCGGGCACATCAATACTTTGCCCCGGTGCCATGACTGTCAGCCAATGACACAGATTTTCAAGTTGCCGCACATTGCCCGGGAACTCCAGGCTCTGCAAAAACTTTTGCGCTGCCTCGGAAAGCCGCTTAGGCTCGCCGCCGAGTTCTTGCGCACTCTTCTGTAAAAAATGACGCGCCAGAAGAGGAATATCGTCGCTACGCTCACGTAAGGGAGGCAGCCGCAATCGAATCACATTCAAGCGATGAAACAAGTCTTCGCGAAACAAGCCGTCTCTCACGCGCGCTTCCAAATCCTGATGTGTTGCTGCAATGACACGCACATTCGCCTTCACGGGTTGATGGCCACCCACACGATAGAAATTACCGTCAGAGAGAACACGTAACAAACGGGTTTGTAATTCAGCTGGCATATCGCCAATTTCATCCAGAAACAAGGTGCCATTCTCGGCTTGTTCAAACCGCCCACGACGCTGTGCCGTAGCCCCTGTAAAGGCTCCTTTTTCATGCCCGAAAAGCTCGGACTCCAGCAAATCTTTCGGGATCGCCGCCGTGTTGATCGCAATGAACGGCGCGTTTCTGCGTGGGCTGTGACGATGAAGCGCCTGTGCTACCAGCTCTTTTCCTGTACCAGACTCGCCATTGATGAGCACCGTCGCAAGTGACTGCGACAGCCTGCCAATTGCACGAAAGACCTCCTGCATGGCAGCACCCTGCCCCAGGATTTCAGGCACCACACCCGCCTCTTCTGCAACCCCACCCTGCTGCACCGATTCGGCCAACGCCCGTCGCACCAAGGCCACCGCCTGATCGACATCGAAAGGTTTGGGCAAATACTCGAATGCGCCACCCTGGAATGCAGCCACCGCAGAATCAAGATCGGAATAGGCCGTCATGATGATGACAGGCAATTCAGGATAATGAATTTTTACCTGGCGTAGCAAATCCAGTCCGTCTGTCCCCGGCATGCGAATGTCAGAAATCAGCGCGGCAGGCGGTGGCGCGTCAGCCAGGGCACGCAGCGCCTCATCTGCCATTGCAAAACTTTTCACCGGGATATTTTCGCGGGTAAGCGCCTTTTCCAGTACCCAGCGGATTGAACGATCGTCATCAATAATCCAGACGGGGTTGGTCATCATGTTTTTTCCTTGATATTCTCTTGTGTAGTCGCCCGTAAAGCTAATGGCAGCATCAGCGTGAAGCAGGTATGCCCAGGCCGGGATGTCACCTCAATCGTGCCACCGTGCTGCTGAACAAAACTTTGGGCAATCGTCAAACCCAGCCCGCTGCCATTGTCACGGCCTGAAACCAGCGGATAAAAAATCCGGTCCTGCAACTCGGCAGCGATACCGGGACCATTATCAATAACCCGCACTTCCAATGCCAACTGATAATGTTTTTTTGCCAAAATCACCTGGCGCGCGGCACGCGTAGAAAAGATGATATTCCCCTTGTCGCGCATCGCTTGCGCCGCATTACGTGCGATATTCAGCACCGCCTGGATCAGCTGCTCACGATCCCCGGTAAGGTCGGGCAATGAGGTATCGTAATCACGCTGAACATGCACGTCGGGATATTCGGCATGGATCAGTCGCCGCACTCGTTCCAGAATCTCATGGATATTCACCAGTGCGGGTTGCATCGCACGATGCGAAGACAATAAGCGCTGCATTAAATCCTGCAGGCGATCAACTTCTTCAATGATGACTTGCGTATATTCCTTGAGATGATCATTGCCCAACTCGCGTTCAAGCAATTGTGCCGACCCACGAATGCCCCCCAAGGGATTTTTAATCTCATGCGCCAGATTTCTCACGAGCTCACGATTCGCCTGCTGCTGCTGCGCCAGCTGCTCTTCGCGGGCGGCTTTCAATTGCTGATCGATCGGCCGTACCTCAAGCAGCAATTGCGCACCATCCAGCATGACAGGCGTCACCGTGCAATCAACGTGCAAGGTTTCAGATGACAAGGTAATCGGCAGGTTATGGCTTGTATAACTCCACTGATTAGTCAAGGCACTCGCCAAGGCCGTGGTAAGCCCCGCAGGCTCACCCAGCAGCTTTTTCAAGGATTGCCCGACCAGCAGTCGAGAACTCACGGCAAACAGGTTTTCTGCCGATGGATTGGCATAGCGAATCACTTGATTTCCATCCACCAACACAACAGCTGATGACAGTAAATCGAGACCACCAACAGCAAGGGAAGCGGGCAAATTCATCTTTAAAAAAGTAAGGCAATCCCAGTTTTCGGTTGCGAGAAAAATACTCAAGCAAGAGTGAGCAAGAAGCGCACCAGACTGCCATGCTGGAAAAAATTAGCAAAAACTACCGCAGATTGGCAATTTCTTTTTGTAATGCCTTGATGTTACGTTCATGCAATGCAACAGTATCGCGTGACACTTGGGCGTTTGGTGAAGATCCCGCAGTAGCCGCAAGTCGCTGCGCTTTGGCTAGATTCTCCAGTTCGCTATTCAGTTCTTTTTCCAGAATAGTACGTCGGTCACCATCCCGTGCGCGCTGTTCATTGCCTGAAACTCGAGGAAAACCCTCTGGGGTGGGTGTCGCGGCGGCGCGGGGACCGCGCTCACGCGCCCCTCGTGACGTCGCGGCAGCATCCGACCGATCCGGCTGTCGAGACAAGACGGTGCAAGATGTTTTTCTGTCATGCTGCTGCGTATTTGTAAAAAGAATCTTGCCAGAACCATCGGTGCATTTATAGAAAGTACCGGCATATGCCATCAACGGCACCGAGGCCGTTACGACAAGAAAAAAATGACGCACTGAATATTTTTTTTGCATGGGATTTAAGTGTATGCGATGTTTGGCGATAAAAAAAGGACGGGCATGCCCGTCCTTTTTGCTACAGTCCCAGCAAGGATTCCATCAAATCGAGTAGTACATATCGAATTCGACTGGGTGCGTGGTCATGCGGAAGCGCTGCACTTCTTCCATTTTCAGAGCAATGTAGGCATCAATCATCTCATTGCTGAACACGCCGCCACGGGTCAGAAATTCGCGATCCTTGTCCAGATATTCCAATGCCTGTTCAAGGCTTGAGCAAACGGTTGGGATCTTTGCATCTTCTTCTGGTGGCAAGTCATACAGATTCTTGTCAGCCGGATCACCAGGATGAATCTTGTTCTGC
>JALRCC010000116.1 GCA_023257495.1 Rugosibacter sp.
AAAACAATCAGCAGGTTTGTCCAAAGTGCAGTCATCATCTTCGTCTTCGAGCACGTGCGCGACTGAACTTGTTGCTTGATGAAGAGGGGCGCTTTGAGATTGGTGCAGAAGTGTTGCCGATGGATCCGCTTAAATTCAAAGATGGTAAACGTTATGTTGATCGTCTTGCCGCTGCCAATAAAGAAACCGACGAGACCGATGCGTTGATCGTCATGCAGGGTGCCATCAAGACAGTGCCCGTGGTTGTGGCCTGTTTCGATTTTGAATTCATGGGTGGTTCGATGGGTTCTGTGGTCGGCGAGCGGTTTGTACGCGGCGTGCAGGCAGCGTTAGAGCTCAAGGCACCGTTTATCTGCATTACTGCTTCAGGCGGTGCGCGGATGCAGGAAGGATTGTTTTCGCTGATGCAAATGGCCAAGACCACCGCAGCTGTCACTAGGCTGGCAAAACATCCACTACCTTTCATGACGATTCTGACAGACCCTACCATGGGCGGCGTCTCGGCGTCTTTTGCTTTCGTGGGTGACATCGTGATTGCCGAGCCAGGTGCGCTGATTGGTTTTGCCGGCCCGCGAGTGATTGAACAAACGGTACGGCAAAAGCTGCCGGAAGGTTTTCAGCGCGCCGAGTTTCTGCTTGAAAAGGGTGCCATTGACATGATTGTCGATCGGCGTGAGTTGCGTGACAAGCTGGTCTCACTGATCACGTTGTTGATGCGCATGCCTGCCGTCTGATGCCATCGGCATCTGACAGCCTGGCAGTCTGGCTTGATTACCTTGAAGCGTTGCATCCGCGAGGTATTGCGGGTATCGAGCTGGGACTGGAACGCGTTGCCATAGTAAAAAATCGGTTAAGGCAAACCGAAAAATGTCCGGTGATTCTGGTGACGGGTACGAATGGCAAAGGCTCCATTTGCGCCATGCTCGAGTGCATTCTGTTGCACGCAGGGTATCAGGTGGGACTGTATACATCGCCTCATTTATTACACTACAACGAACGGATCCATGTGAATGGAACGGCCATCGATGATGCGCGGTTGGTTGCTGCCTTTGCCAAAGTTGAGGCAGCACGGGGTGACACTTTTCTGACCTACTTTGAATTCGGTACGCTGGCGGCGTGGGAAGTATTTGCAGCGGAGTCGCTGGATGCCATTATTCTCGAAGTAGGCTTGGGCGGTCGGCTTGATGCAACGAACATATACGATCCGGCTTGCTCAATTGTCAGCACGATCGATATTGATCACACAGAGTTTCTCGGCCCGGATCGTGAGTCCATCGGTTTTGAAAAAGCAGGTATTTTTCGACAGGGTATTCCTGCCATTTGCGGTGATCCACAGCCGCCCGCATCAATCTTGACACAGGCCGTCGCCGTGGGTTCTCCCCTGTATCTCATGGGACGTGACTTTGGTTTTTTAAAGCAAGAGCAACAATGGATGTATTGGGGGGGGGCAGGACGACGCGGCGGCCTGCCTTACCCTAGCCTGCGCGGTGATAATCAACTACGCAATACTGCTTGTGTCATGGCTGCGCTGGATGCACTGCATGCACTGTTGCCCGTGGCCATGAAAGACTTTCGTCAAGGCTTGCTGGATGTCAGGCTGGCTGGGCGGTTTCAGGTGTTGCCAGGGCAGCCTGTCACAGTGCTGGATGTGGCGCATAACCCGCAGGCTGCCCGTGTGTTGGCAGACAATCTAGGCAATATGGCGTTTCACCCGAAAACGTTCGCCGTGTTTGGCATGATGGGCGACAAGGATATTGATGCGGTGATTGATGCTTTAAAGGATCGCGTCTCGCATTGGCTGCCTTGTACGCTGGCAGGCCACCGTGCTGCCAGCGCCGAGTTTCTGGCCGGTCGTTTGCGTGCCAGGGGACTGGCTGTTGTGGCCGAGTTTTCCACACCGCAAATGGCGTTGCAGGCGGCGCAAGAACGGGCGGATGATGGTGATAGAATTCTCGCCTTCGGATCTTTCCTGGTGGTGGCAGCGGCGCTGCAAGCACTTGGTCGGACGGCTTAATTTTCAGCATAACGAGCAGAGTAAACAGGATGACGGAAAACGATACTTCAGCGGACCCCGAACTCCAATTGAAAAAACGCGCCAGGCGTCGGCTCGTGGGCGCTGCAGCACTGGCCTTGCTGGCCGTGATCGTTCTGCCCATGGTCATGGATCATGACCCGAGTCCTCCGTTACAAGATATTCAAGTAAAAATCCCGAGCCAGGAAACTGGCGGATTGACGGCAAAAATTCTATCGAACGATGTTGCGGTGCGTCCCTTGCCTGCAGTGCAGCCCAAAGCAGTTATTTCAGCAGCTATTCCCGATGTGACTTCTACTGACACATCTACATCTCCTGCATCGAAGGAAGAAGTCCCGCCAGAAGCTCCGGTGGCGAACAAGACAGAGAATAAGCCCGCTCCGATGCCGAGCGAGGCATCGCCAACCTCTGCAGCGTCGGGCGTCCAGCAGTGGGTCGTGCAATTGGGTGCGTACAAAGAAACCGGTAACGTCAAGCACCTCCTGGCCAAGATGAAAGAGCTGCACCTGCCTGCGTATACCGAAACGCTATCGAATGACCAGGGTGTGCGCACCCGCGTGCGTGCCGGGCCATTTGCCAGCCGTGAAGCAGCGGACAAGGCAGAAGCGAAGATTAAAAAGATCGGCGTTAATGGCAAGGTAACGGCAAAGTGATGGCGAAATAAACTGATGACATTTTTTG
>JALRCC010000210.1 GCA_023257495.1 Rugosibacter sp.
TGGTTAAGTCCAAAGTTACGACCAAAGGCACCCTGATAGCCAAACCCAGAAAGAAATGACGCGAATCAGCTTTTTCCACGGGGCGAATGATCGGCTGCATGCAGCCGCGCAGTGGGTTGCTGAAGCCCATCGCGAGGGGACGCCTGTGTTGATCTACGCCCCACGAGAAGAGCAGGCAGAAATGTTGGATCGTTTGTTATGGACACAAACGGCACTGGGATTTACACCCCACTGTCGGACCCACGCTGCGCTTGCCGCTGAAACGCCTGTGTTAATCACCACTCAGCTTGATGATGATCCAGCTGGAGGACCAACGATCCGATCGGATGAACAGGCACTCCTCAATCTGTCCGACAATATTCCTGAAAGATTCGAACGCTTTTCACATATCGTGGAAATTATTAGCGCGAGTGATGAAGTTCGCCTACCTGGGCGCGATCGTTTTCGGTTTTATCGCGAACGCGGCTGTCCAATCGAAAGCCATGACATCTCAAAAAATGCCTGACGCTACTCCCCCTGCTCTCCCCCCTGACGACACCGCCAAGTTGCTCGCCGACGCGGATAAGCTAATCCAGCGACGGCGGGTATTTATCGCCTCTCCATCGCCCGCTGCTCAATCTGCCGCACCGGCACATTTTTTTGAAGCCGCAGAGGGGAGTCCCCTTGAAACCATTCCCACTTTCACAGCCCATCCTCTCGCAGAGCACGACGCTGACCATGATCTTCCGCTGCTCACAGAAAAAGTAACCTCTCCGATGCCCTCTTTAGCCGACATTCAAGCGCTGCAACGCGATGCCGTGCAAAAAGAGTTAGCCTCCTGGCTGGAGCAAGAGCTGCCATTGGCCATACTGAAAATAACCGATGGCGTTGCCGATCAGCTATTAGGCGAACTCACGCGTAATGCAGAGCAACACTTATTGCCAAGCCTGATGGCGCAGCTGAGCGACCATCAGCGTGACCATCGGCGTGACCATCGGAGTGACCTGCCACCTGACACACTTGACGTCTAACGTCGCGCTTTTGACGGCTTTTTCTTTTTTGGTGACGCCGATTTTTGGGGTGGCACTTTATTCGTCTTAGCCATCGGTTTTGGCAACACTACCGGCAAATCTGCCAATCGAAAATCAATCTTGCTGGCTTCCATATCCACCCGCACCAACTGTACTCGAACGCGGTCGGATAAACGAAAACGTCGACCACTACGTTCGCCTACCATGGTGTGCGTTTTTTCATCGAAGTGGAAATAATCCTGCCCCAGTTCCGAAACATGCACCAAGCCTTCGACAAACACGCCATCCAGTGCAATGAAAATACCGAAAGGCACAACGGAAGAAATACTGCCTTCGAACATTTCACCGATCCGGTCACGCATGTAATAGCACTTTAGCCACGCCTCCACATCACGCGTCGCTTCGTCCGCTCGGCGCTCTGTCGTCGAGCAGTGCAGGCCGATTTCTTCCCAGTTACCCGGCTCATATCGCCGTCTCGCCAGCGCCGACTTTATGGCGCGATGCACGAGCAGATCAGGATAGCGGCGAATCGGCGACGTGAAGTGGGTATAGCTGTCATATGCCAGACCAAAATGGCCCACATTGTCCGGACTGTAAATCGCCTGCCGCAATGAACGCAGCATCACGGTCTGCAGTAACTGTCGATCTGGCCGCCCGCCGATTTTGTCTATCAGCGCTGCATAATCCTTTGCGCCGGGGGCATTTCCACCACCCAATTGCAAGCCAAAAGTTCCCAGAAAATCGCGCAGTTTTTCCAGCCGCTCCGGCGTCGGCCCTTCGTGCACACGATACAACGTCGGATGCTCTTGCTCATGCAAAAATTCTGAGGCGCATACATTGGCTGCCAGCATGCACTCTTCAATCAAACGATGTGCATCATTGCGCTCATAGGGCTCGATGCGGTCAATCTTGCCATTCTCGTCGAACAGCATCCGGGTCTCAATGGTCTCAAAATCAATCGCACCACGTTTTTTACGCGCCTTGGCCAGCTGTCGATAAAGCGCTTCCAATGCCTCAAGATGAGGCAGCACAGGGGCCAACTTGGCGCAAGCACTGACATCTTTGTCATAGAGTGCTGCGGCCACCTCGGTATAGGTCAAACGCGCATGGGAGAACATCACAGCGGGATAGAATCGATAGCGCGTAATCGCACCTGTCCCAGTGATAGCCATGTCACACACCATGCACAGCCGCTCAACTTGCGGATTGAGCGAACACAAACCATTCGACAATTTCTCAGGCAGCATCGGGATCACACGGCGCGGAAAATACACCGAGTTGCCACGCGCATAGGCCTCTTGGTCTAACGCACCCTTGTCTGTCACGTAATGCGAAACATCCGCAATGGCAACGACCAGTCGAAACCCCTTGCCTTGCCGCTCGCAATACACTGCATCATCAAAGTCTCTTGCTGTTTCGCTATCAATGGTGACCAGCGGCAGGCCTGTAATGTCTTCGCGCCCTTTCCAATCCGACTTGCGCACGGCATCCGGCAATTTTTTCGCCTCAGCCAACACCTCTTTTGAAAACTCAAAAGGCAGTTCATGTTTTCTCAGGGCAATTTCAATTTCCATCCCGGGGTCAGCATAATTGCCCAACACTTCGGTAATGCGCCCAATTGGCTGCGAATTCTTGCTGGGCTGCTCAATCAGCTCCACCATCACAATCTGGCCCGCACTCGGTTTAGGTAATTTCCTTGCCTCCTTGCCAGCTGGTGCCAGAAAGATATCCTGACTGATGCGCCGGTTTTCAGGCACCACAAACAACACACCATGCTCTTCGAGCACACGCCCAACCAAGGTTTTATTGGCGCGTTCGGTCACCTCGACAATCTTTCCCTCGGGACGCCCTTTGCGATCAACACCAATGACGCGTGCAATCACTCGGTCGCCATGCAGCACTTTGTCCATTTCCTTGGGCGAAAGGAAAATGTCATCTGAACCATCTTCTGGCGACAAAAAACCAAACCCATCGGGATGCCCAATGATTCGGCCACGAACCAGATCTGCCTTATCTGGAATCAGCCAATCGCCCCGACGATTCTGCATGAGCTGCGCATCACGCGCCATCGCCCCAAGACGCCGCCGGAATAACTCCATCTCATCTACATGAATATCCAGCAATTCAACCAGCCGCTCAGTGCTAAGTGGCACTCGCTCGGTCACCAGCATTTGCAGAATGTACTCGCGGCTGGGTAGCGGATGCTCATATTGCGCCTGCTCGCGAAGAAACTCAGGATCAGCCCGACGAATTTTGGAAAGTTTGGCCAGTGGTTTTGTTTTGTTTGACAATCTAACTTTTTCCTATAGAATCGCGCCTCGTTTTGAGCATTGCCCAGGTGGCGGAATTGGTAGACGCACTAGGTTCAGGTCCTAGCGGTGGCAACACTGTGGAGGTTCGAGTCCTCTCTTGGGCACCAGCAGTATTAACAGCAAGATGCATATGCTCACTCGCCTTTGGTAATCCGGTAACCCATTGGTACGCGGTACGCCATAGTACGCGAAACGGTTCAATCAAAGAAGCATTTTTCTAAAAGCCAGGTGAAAGCACAACGCAAGTTGTGTGGTGCGGTTACAATTCAGCCTGGTCGTCGGGAGAGAGTGACGCACGCGTCAGATTAAAAACGCATTCCCGCTATCACCGCCGAAGGCGCAACCCCCAGGAACCGCTCA
Organism: Rugosibacter sp.; assembly: GCA_023257495.1. Next base: position 3,683 of record JALRCC010000210.1, read on the forward strand.
GGCAAAAGGACCGACGACGCAGCAAAAATCTGGAGAGCGGCAGCGCATGTTCAGGCGTGCGGACTGCCCACCGACGGAGTAAATCTCTCAGGTGCCAAGGACAGATGGGGCGTAACGGCATGTTGCCGTCACGCCTTTTTCGTTCAGGGATTCTCCATGCCACAGCGCACCCCGCTTTATGCCGACCACCTCGCCGCCAATGCGCGCATGGTCGATTTCTCCGGTTGGGAAATGCCTATCCACTACGGCTCGCAGATTGAAGAACACCATGCCGTGCGCCGTGATGCCGGTCTGTTCGATGTCTCGCACATGTGCGCCGTGGATGTCACCGGCGCGGATGCCGCGCGCTTTCTGCGCCATCTGCTGGCCAATGACATCGCCAAGCTGACGACGCCGGGCCGCGCGCTGTATTCCTGCCTGCTCAATGAACACGGCGGCATCATCGACGATTTGATCGTCTATTTTTTCACCCCGGCAAACTACCGCCTGGTCGTCAATGCCGGCACGGCGGAAAAAGACCTGGCCTGGATCACCGCCCAGTGCACAGAGTATGCCGTCACCCTCACACCCCGCCGCGAAGGCGCGCAAGCGCTGGCCATGCTCGCCATCCAGGGCCCGCAAGCGCGCGAAAAGTTCTGGACGGCATTCCCCGCCAGCCGTCCCGTCAGCGAATCGCTGGCACCTTTTCAGGCCGCCGAATGGCGGACGAATGACGCCACCTGGCTGATTGCCCGCACCGGCTACACGGGGGAAGACGGCTTCGAGATCACGCTGCCCGCGGCCCTGGCTTCAATGGCCTGGCAAGCGTTGCTTGCCTCTGGCGCAAAACCCTGCGGCCTTGGCGCACGCGACACCCTGCGCCTCGAAGCCGGGATGAATCTCTATGGGCAGGACATGGATGAAACCCGCTCGCCCGACGAATCAGGGCTCAGCTGGACAATCGACCTGCGCGACACCGGCCGCGACTTCATCGGAAAGTCGGCGCTGGTGACACGGCGGAAAGCACGTCAAATCACGCATCAATTGACCGGCCTGCTGCTGCTCGAACGCGGCATCCTGCGCGCACACCAGAAAGTCGTTACGCCGCTGGGCGCAGGTGAAGTCACCAGCGGCACATTTTCACCAACGCTCAACCAGTCCATTGCTTTCGCCCGTTTGCCCGCGGGCGTCGCTGCGGGCGATGAAGTGAGCGTGGAAATCCGCGACAAGCAACTCGCCGCACGCGTGATCAAACCACCGTTTGTCCGCAACGGAAAATCTTTACTCCCCCCGTCAATTTAAGGAAGCCGCCATGCACACACCCGCCCATCTGAAATACGCCGCGTCCCACGAATGGAGCCGGCTTGAAGCCGACGGCACGGTCACCGTCGGCATTACCGACCACGCGCAGGAGGCGCTGGGCGATATCGTGTTTCTTGAACTGCCTGCCATCGGCCGCGTGGTCAAGGCCAGGGAAGAATGCGCGGTCATCGAATCGGTCAAGGCCGCCTCGGACATTTACGCGCCGGTGTCCGGTGAAATCGTCGCCATCAACCAGGCCGCCATCGACGCGCCGGAAGCCATCAACAGCGCCCCGTATGACCACTGGCTGTTCCGCATCAAGCCTGCCGCTCCGGATGAACTGGATGCCCTGCTCGACGCTGACGCCTACAACGCAAGTCTATGAACATCTCGCCTGCCGATCTGAGCCGCCCGCTGGCCGAACTCGAGCGCAAGGACGAATTCATCGCCCGCCACATCGGGCCGGATGACGCTGACGTGCAGCGGATGCTCGGCGTCATCGGCGCGGATTCCCTGGCGGCGCTGATCGACCAGACCGTGCCGGAAAACATCCGCCGCCGGCAACCGCTCGACTTGCCCGCGCCCTTGCCCGAACACGCCGCGCTCGCCAGACTGCGCGCCATCGCCAGTAAAAACATCGTCAAAAAATCCTGCATCGGTCTCGGCTATTACGGCACGCACACGCCGCCGGTGATCCTGCGCAACCTGTTTGAAAACCCCGGCTGGTACACCGCCTACACGCCGTATCAGGCCGAGATTTCGCAAGGCCGGCTGGAAGCGCTGCTCAACTTCCAGCAGATGGTGATTGACCTGACTGGCATGGAAATCAGCAACGCTTCGCTGCTCGATGAAGCCACGGCGGCGGCTGAAGCCATGGCCATGACACGGCGCGTCGCCAAGGTGGAGAGCAATGCGTTTTTTGTCGATGCAGGCTGCTTTCCACAAACTATTGCCGTACTCAAAACCCGCGCCGCCGGATTCGGATTCGAACTCATTTTTGGCCCGCCCGAAGACGTTGACCGGCACAAGGTGTTTGGCGCGCTGCTGCAATATCCGGATGCGCAAGGTGCTGTGCGGGACATTTCCGCGGCGATTGCCGCAGTAAAAAATGCTGGTGGCGTAGTCGCCGTGGCATCCGACCTGATGGCGCTGGTGCTGCTCAAACCGCCGGGCGACATGGGTGCGGACATCGTGCTCGGTTCCGCGCAACGCTTTGGCGTGCCGATGGGTTATGGCGGCCCGCATGCGGCGTTTTTCGCCACGCGCGAAGCTTATGTGCGCGCCATGCCGGGACGCATCATCGGCGTCTCGAAAGATGCCCGCGGCAAGCCCGCCTACCGCATGACGCTGCAAACCCGCGAGCAACACATCCGCCGCGAGAAGGCGAATTCCAACATCTGTACCTCGCAGGTATTGCTCGCCAACATGGCCGGTATGTTTGCCGTCTGGCACGGGCCCCGGGGCCTCACCACAATCGCCGCGCGCGTTCACCGGCTGACAGCGCTGCTGGCGCAGGGCCTGGGCGTTGGCGGGGCGTTCTTTGACACGATTCAAATAAAACTCGGCGCTGGCGAGACGGCGCGGATCCATGCGGAGGCCACTGCGAACGGCTACAACTTGCGTACTGTCGATGCGCATACGCTTGCCATCAGCCTGGACGAGACCACCACGCGCGAAGATGTGCTCACTTTGCTGAAATTTTTCAGCAAGACGGTGGATCCCGATGCGGCAGTTCCCTGCGCCATTCCGCCCGCACTGCAACGCACATCCGGCTTCCTCAGCCACCCCGTATTCAATACGCATCACACCGAACACGGCCTGTTGCGCTATCTCAAACGCCTGCAAAACCGCGATCTCGCGCTCGACCACGCGATGATTCCGCTGGGCTCGTGCACCATGAAGCTCAACGCCGCCGCCGAAATGATGCCCGTCTCCTGGCCGGAATTCGCGCAGATGCACCCCTTTGCCCCCGCCGCCCAGGCGCAGGGTTATGCGCAACTCTTCGCCGAGCTATCCGCGCAACTCAGGGCGATTACCGGCTTTGCCGCCGTCTCGCTGCAGCCGAATTCCGGCGCGCAGGGCGAATATGCCGGCCTCACCGCAATCCGCCGCTATCAGACGAGCCGAGGCGAAGCACAGCGTACGGTATGCCTGATCCCGCAATCGGCGCACGGTACCAACCCGGCCACCGCGCAGATGTGCGGGCTGGAGGTGGTCGCCGTGGCATGCGACGCGGCAGGCAATATCGACCTCGCCGACTTGCGCGCCAAGGCCGCCCGGCATGCGGCAACACTCTCCTGCCTGATGCTCACCTACCCTTCGACGCATGGCGTGTTCGAGGAAGCGGTCAGCGAAATTTGCGACCTGATCCATGCGCAGGGCGGGCAGGTGTATATGGATGGCGCGAATCTCAATGCGCAGGTGGGCCTCACGCGCCCGGAGGACATCGGCGCGGATGTGTCGCACATCAATCTGCACAAGACCTTCGCCATTCCGCATGGCGGTGGCGGTCCCGGCATGGGGCCGATTGGCGTCAAGGCGCACCTGGCGCCCTTCCTGCCCGGCGAGGACGGCGCAGTCTCCGCGGCTCCCTGGGGGTCGGCATCCATCCTGCCGGTTTCCTGGATGTACATCACGCTGCTCGGTGCCGCCGGTTTGCGGCGCGCCACCGAAGTGGCCATCCTCAACGCCAACTACATCGCCGCACGTCTGGGTGCTCACTATCCGGTGCTGTATGCCGGCAGCCAGGGGCGCGTGGCGCACGAATGCATCCTCGATATCCGCGCCATCAAGGCCGCCACCGGAGTGACCGAAAGCGATATTGCCAAGCGTCTGATGGACTACGGGTTTCATGCGCCGACGGTGAGCTTTCCGGTTGCCGGCACCTTGATGGTAGAGCCCACTGAATCGGAAAACCTGGCCGAGCTGGACCGTTTTTGCGATGCACTGCTGGCCATCCGTGAGGAAATCCGTTGCATCGAACGCCATGAATGGCCGCTGGATGAGTCGCCGCTCAAGCACGCGCCACACACCAGTGCCGATCTGGTCAATGAGTGGATGCACCCCTATCCGCGCGAGACTGCGGTGTTCCCGCTGCCCTGGATTGCGGCCAACAAGTTCTGGCCGCCGGTCAATCGCATCGACGATGTGTATGGCGACCGCACGCTGTTCTGCGCCTGTGTACCGATGGATGAAAGTATTGAATAATCACCATTGCGACTCCTCACGGATCTCTGTCATACAATCCTTGTCCAATCAGTTGTTCATCCCACTTAACGGAGCCATGCCATGACGTCATTGATGCGCTTTTTATTCAGCTTGCTGTTTGTCGCATTTATCGGTAGCACCGTCAGTTGCGCTGACGAAATTCAATCCGGACGTGATTACACCGTCATTGACAAGCCGCTCGCCGCACCAAAAGACAAAATTGAAGTCATCGAATTTTT
>JALRCC010000264.1 GCA_023257495.1 Rugosibacter sp.
CCTCACTCGGCGATCGGTATCAGAGCCGCACACCCGTCACCGTCTTCTATCAAATCTGGCCATCGCCTTTAATGACGCTCAATGGTGAACATCTGGTGTCACAAGCCCTCAAGCTGTGCGGTGCCAGGAATGTGTTCAGCAGCCTGCCCCAGCTTGCGCCTACCGTCAGCCGAGAGGCCGTTGCATCGTCCAATCCGGATGCGATTCTGGTCAGTGATGACTCTGACGCATACGACCGATGGAAGGATCTCACCTCGCTTAAAGCAGTGCGTGAGCGCACTATCTTCAAGGTGAATGGCCAGCTTTTGAATCGGCCGACACCACGAATGCTGGTCGCCATATCGGAGCTCTGCCAACAGATTGACACGGTACGCAAGCACAAACAAACGGCTTCACCCTAAGTGTCAGCGAAGACAGCAGCCAGTGTTTTATTTTCGGAGACGAGCATGACAACAATATCAGTCACTCAGTTACATGAGCGCCAACGGGGTACGCTGCCGGATTTACTGGGCTTCGACCTCGTATCCGCGAGTACACAGGCAATCATCACTGGCTTGGAGATCAAGCGCCATCATCTTGCACCCAATGGCTATCTGCATGCCGCCTCGATCATCATGCTGGCGGATACGTCTTGCGGCTATGGATGCATGATCAATCTGCCGGAAGGTGCACATAGTTTCACCACAATTGAGCTGAAGAGTAATTTTCTAGGCACGGCCCGCGAAGGCAGACTGGACTGCACCGCAACCCCGATTCATCTGGGGCGCACAACGCAGGTCTGGGATGCGACCGTGAGTGCCGCTGGAAAAACGATCGCCCTGTTTCGGTGTACCCAGATGGTGCTCTGGCCCAAAGCTTGAGACCGGATCGCCATCGTTTACTGCTCCCGCAAAACGATTATCTGGCGCTGTTGACCTGCTCTTGAAACGGCACCAGCCAATCCCCCTGCCACATGAACTCGCATCCGAACGCCAAGCTCAAGATTTCAGGCACCAGGATGTCACCGACCGGCCCCAACCAGTGCCGCCCCTCACCCAGCACCAGTGCATGCGTCGCAAAACGTCTCGCCAGATTGATATCGTGGCAACTGGCGATCACGGCGTGATTGGCCGAAAGTTCCCGCAACAACTGCATCACCTGCAATTGCTGCGCCACATCCTGATGCGATACGGGCTCGTCGAGCAGCATGAGCTCGGGTGCCTGTACCAGTAGCGCTGCCAGCGCAACGCGTTGGCGCTCGCCACCGGACAGGCTCAGTACGTTACGCGCTTCGCTTCCCGACATGCCCACTTGTTCCAGCGCCGCACTTACTGGGACGGCAGTAAACGCAGACGCGTCATTTTTTGGAATATGTCCCGCTATCTGACTAATGGCCACCGCATCAAATACGGTGTGAGGAAAGACATCAAACTGTTGCTGCATCATGAGTCCGCGACGCTGTGCGAGTAATGCCAATGGCGTACTTTGCAGCGAATCACCACATAACTGAATATGACCTTTCAGGGGCGATCGAAGACCGGCGATGACTTGCAGCAGCGTCGTTTTACCCGCACCGTTTTTCCCGATGATGCACCAGAACTCTCCACGGTCGATTTCTGCCTCGAGATTTTTTAACAATAGCCTATCGCCCGCAGCAATGTCGAGATGACTCAATTGGAGCAGGGTCATGATCGACTCCGTGCAAGCAGTACCAGAAATACCGGCACACCAATCAGCGCGGTAATCACGCCAACTGGCAATTGCGTGGGCGCTGCAATACTGCGCGCAAGGAGATCGGCCAAGGTCAGAACAATACCGCCGCTTAGCACTGAGGCAGGCAGCAATACGCGCTGATCGTTGCCCATTACAAGGCGCAAGGCATGAGGCACGACCAAACCGATGAAGCCTATGGTGCCGGCCTTCATCCTCGTGGGGCAGTTTTCTCCTCACTCTGCAGTCCCGCTCTCAAAGGCCTGCATTCTCGGTGGTGCCTTGATCAACAACGTCTTCAATATCCGTACGAATCCGACCTTTGGAAAACGTGTGACTCGGGCTCAAAAGAAACAATTTGATGAGCTTCCGCATTTTAAGGATGGGAAGTTTCGGAACACGCCACCAATTGTGTCTCCTGGCGGGTTTGAAACTCTTCAAAGTCTTCGCCGAGAAGACGGAAAAGGCGTGGCAGGAGTACCGAAGTGCTGGTGAGTTCGGTTTGATTACCGGTTTCGTCTGCCGGGGATTGTACACGAAGAACGCGAGGCTGAACT
>JALRCC010000015.1 GCA_023257495.1 Rugosibacter sp.
ATCACACCAACATCCGACCAGTGCATATCCGAAGGCAGCTCGCTGATGTAATACACATCCTTGGCCAGAAATTGCATACCGAAGAGCCGTTCGATAAAGGGCACCACGATATCAATGTTCAGTGACACAGCCACGCCAAGCGCCACGCCGGACAATAAGCCGATGACACCAATCAACGTGCCCTGCACGATAAAAATGCCCATGATGCTGGACGGGCTGGCACCCAGCGTGCGCAAAATGGCAATGTCGGCGCGCTTGTCCTGCACGGCCATCACCAGCGTTGAGACAATATTGAAGGCGGCCACGGCAACAATCAACAGCAAGATCAGAAACATCATGCGTTTTTCAATTTCCACGGCACGAAAAAAATTTGCGTGACTGCGCGTCCAGTCAGATACACCCACATCGGCATCCAGATAACGCAACAGCTCGCGGCTGATTTTTGGCGCAGCGAACAGATCATCCACCTTGAGCCGCACGCCGGAGGCGCGGTCATCCATGCGATACATTTTTTGTGCGTCGCTCATTTCAATTAACGCCAGGCCGGAATCAAATTCAAACATGCCGACATCAAAAATACCCACCACGCGAAACTGTTTCACGCGCGGCAAAATCGCCGCAGGCGTTACCAGCCCCTGTGGTGCGAGCAATGTCACTTTGTCGCCCAGACGGACCTGCAAGCCATGCGCAAGCTCTGCACCCAGCACGATGCCAAATTCCCCGGGCACCAGTTGTGTGAGCTTACCGGCCTGCATGTGACGACTGAAATTCGCCACGGTGTCCTCCGCCTGGGGCACGATGCCGCGCACCATCACGCCGCGCACCTGGCTATCAAAACTCAGCATGCCTTGCTGCTGCACGAAAGGCGCAGCAGCCCGCACCTGCGGATGGCGCGCCACACCTTGCACCACGCGGCTCCAGTCGGCCAGTTCGCCAGATTCGCTGCTGACTTGAATGTGCGAGACCACGCCCAGAATGCGTTCACGCAACTCTTTTTGAAACCCGTTCATGACGGATAACACAATGATCAATGCCGCCACGCCAAGCGCCAGGCCAAGCATGGAAATCAACGCAATAAACGAAATAAACTGATTGCCGCCACCTGCACGGCGCTGGGCACGCGTGTAGCGCAAGCCGATGAGGAATTCGTATTTCATGGACAATAAACGGGGAGCACCATCGGTCATTGCAGAGAGGTCCTGCATGTTAACATGCAAAGATGCTTACGCTTATTGTTCCAGGCCTGGTTTGGCCACAGCAGGCGCTTCTCGATCTGACTCGTGGCCTGACTCATAACCCCACTCAGCAACCGACTCTACCTGCGCTTTCCACCTTGCTGGGGCGCGGCCAACTGACTCGCTTGGCACCTTGCACCAGCCTTCAATCCATAGCCCAGACACTGGGGCTAGCAACGTCAGACTTGCCTGCAAACTTGCCGACTGCAGCACTGCGCGGGTTGGCGCTGGGTGTGCAAGACACCAGCCACGCTGACGACTGGCTCTGCCTGGATCCTGTCCATCTGCGTGTCGAACAAACACGTTTGCGCGTTGATGACCCGCAGTTGCTCGACTTGAGTGCAGCAGAAGCCGAAGCACTCGCCGTCTCACTAGCGCCGACTTTTGCCGCGTTGGGTGTCTTGCATGTACTTTCCCCCACCGCATGGAATGTTCGTCTGCATACCAGAGCGCCGACGCTCACTCCGCCGACGCTCACTCTATTACCGCCGCTGCCCGACCACATTACCCGCACAGCGATACCACTGCCTAAAAACGATGCAACTGTGCCATGGCGACACGCCATCAACGAAGCCAACATGCTGCTGCACACGCATCCGGTCAATCTGGCGCGAGAAGCTGCCGGAAAGCTGACCGTCAACACCCTCTGGCCGTGGGGGAACGGCTGCCTGCCAGCCTCAGCCACAAAAACAACGCCGCCTCTTGAAGCCTTCTGGGGCAATGATCCGGTTGCCCAAGGCACGGCCATTCATCAAGGCATAGCCGTCCAACCGTTGCCAGCGTGCTTTGCAAACCTGACGACCCATCATTCAGTGGTGCTGCTTGACCCGCTGGAGGCCCCCGCCCGTAACGGAGATACCGACGCCTGGCGAGCTGCGCTTTTACAGTTGGAAACGGATTGGTTTGCCCCGCTACTGGCCTCACTCAAACACCGCCAGATCAAACAGCTCCGCTTGATAACCCCAGGCGAGGCCGCAAGTTTTGAACTCACCATGTGCCCCCATCACACGTGGCAATTCTGGCGCTCTGCTGCGCGCCTGACCGTACTCGCCGCGCCCTGAAAAAATCCCCTTCTTGATGTGAAACCCTCATGACGCAAACCAATCAGACCATCCGCATTGCCCAGCGAGACATCCCGCCACGCGCCACCTGGGTGTTGCAAGAAGCGGGGGTGCATCCCTTGCTGGCACGGTTGTACGCCGCACGGGGCGTGCGTGGCGGTGATGAACTTGACACCCGCAGTGCGGTACTGCTCTCCCCTGCGCAGCTCAAAGGCACGACAGATGCCGCGCGCTTGCTGGCCGATGCCATCGCGGCCAAAAAGCGCCTGCTGATCGTGGCCGACTACGACTGCGATGGTGCCACTGCCTGTGCCGTAGGTCTGCGTGCATTGCGCATGATGGGTGCCACGGTGGATTATCTGGTGCCTGACCGTTTCAAACTCGGTTATGGGCTATCACCCGAGGTGGCAAGGCTGGCGGCCGAGCGCCGGCCCGACGTGGTCATCACGGTGGATAACGGCATTGCCAGCATCGAGGGTGTGGCTGAACTCAAAGCGCGTGGCATCGCCACCCTGATTACCGACCACCATCTGCCGGGGGCTGAGCTGCCTGCGGCTGATGTGATCGTCAACCCTAACCAGCCGGGCTGTACCTTCCCCAGCAAAGCACTGGCTGGGGTTGGCGTGATGTTTTATGTCGCGCTGGCGCTGCGTGCCGAACTGCGCCAACGAGGAGCCTTTGGCCAAGGCCAGGAACCCAATCTGGCCAGCCTGCTGGATCTTGTCGCATTGGGCACCGTGGCCGATGTGGTCGCGCTGGATCACAACAATCGTGTTCTCGTCACGCAGGGGCTTGCCCGGATGCGTGCAGGACACATGCAGGCGGGTGTGCGTGCCTTGTTTGCCATTGCCGGGCGCGAGCCAGCACGTGCGGCCACGTTTGACCTGGGTTTCATGCTGGGGCCGCGACTCAATGCGGCAGGCCGGCTGACGGATATGTCGCTTGGCATCGAGGCCTTGATCACGAACGATGCCGCTCGCGCCATGAACATCGCGCAAGAGCTGGATGCCATCAATCGTGAGCGGCGCGTGATCGAAACGGAGATGAAAGAAGATGCCGAGATGATTCTCGCCTCGCTCGAACCAGCTGACCAGGCGAGCATCACTTTATTTGATCCTGACTGGCATCAGGGTGTCATCGGTATTCTCGCAGGCCGCGTCAAGGAAAAATTTCATCGGCCAACCTTTGCTTTCGCACGCGGCATTGAAGGCGAACTCAAAGCATCGGGCCGCTCGATACCCGGCCTGCATTTGCGCGATGCGCTGGATCTGGTCAGCAAACGCACGCCCGGCCTGCTGTTACGCTTCGGTGGCCATGCGGCGGCGGCGGGGCTCACGCTGGAGGAAGATCGTCTGGCTGAATTTGAAGAGGCTTTCGAGGCGGTGTGCCGCGAACTGATTTCACCCGGTGATCTCACCCGTACGCTGGAAACCGATGGCCCGCTGGAAAGCGGCTATTTCTCACTGGAAGCCGTTCGCCTGATGCAACAGGAAGTCTGGGGGCAGGCCTTTCCAGCGCCCTTGTTTAACGACACCTTCGAGGTGATTCACCAAAAACTGCTCAAGGACAAACACCTGAAGCTACGCCTGAAAAAAGGCCCCTTGCAGTTTGAAGCGATTCAGTTCAATTTTTCCGGTAGCGCACCCAATCTGATCCATGCAGCATTTCGCC
>JALRCC010000031.1 GCA_023257495.1 Rugosibacter sp.
GCCAAACTTAAATAGAAAACAAGTAAAACTTAATAAAGCAACCAACATCTGGGATATTCGAGAATTAGCCTCCAAGAGAACTCCTCGTTCAGTATTTGATTACACCGATGGTGCATCTGGTTCTGAAGCAAGTCTTAATAGAGCAAGAGAAACATTTAACAATGTTGAATTCTCACCTCGTGTTTTAAGAGATGTCACAAATGTTGACACTTCTGTAGATATTTTAGGCAAAAAGAATGCTTTGCCTTTTGCTTTTGCAATGATTGCAGGCTCTGCCGCATCGATTGCACCGGCAGGTTTGGGTATCAGCGAAGGCTTGGCCGCGCTGGTCGCTCCGCAAATGGCGATGGCACCTGCGGCTGCATTCCTTGCGGTAGCCGTTAACCGCCTGACGGGTATCGCCGTGTCGGCGGCGCTGACCTTGCCTGATCATTTTGAGAAACCCCGACACAATGGGGCCAAGGCGTGAATAAACATCTGGTATTCATCGCGTCGGGCGGACGAACGGGAACCAAGTTCCTGGGAGACATGCTTTCGAGCCTGATTGACGATTGCTGGTCCGAACATGAAGTCGATATGTTCGACGGGTTCAACCGCTTGAGTGTGCAGCGAATCCGCGATTTCGGGCTGTGGCACATGATTGTCGGCCGCAGTCTTGGCCTTACCGGCTTACGCGGCGCAGGCACGCGGTATCTTGCCGGTGAACAATCGCTTGAACAATGCGCTGCACAAATGCGGCGTGAACGCGAAGCCTATCATCAGCGGCTTGGCGCAAATCTTGTAATCGAAAGCTATTGGCGCTGGTGGATGTTCGCCGGTGACATCCAAGCCATATTCCCCGGCGCACGCACCGTCGGGGTGGTGCGCGATCCCAGACAATGGATCGGATCATGGTTCGCCCACGAAAAAAGCCGCAGCGGCGTGCACTGGACATATCGCTTGCCGCCTGGCCCATTCACTCCTGGACGTATTGGAGACTGGCAATGGGCCGACCGTTGGAACCAGATGTCACCGGTTGCGCGGCTGGCGTGGGAATGGCGCACGATCAATCAAAGGATTGTTGATGGTGCAGTGCGCGATGGAAACTGCAAGTTGTTTCGGTTCGAAGACATTTTCGTGGATAAGTCGGCCGCGATGGCAGAGTTGGTCGAGTTCGTCAGTGTATTTCCCGAACGTCGGTACGATGTTGGCGACTTAACGGATTTCACGCGGAACCGGCGTAACCAAAGCGCGGCCAATGGCTCTGAATGGCAGAATTGGTCCCGTTCCGACAAAGAAGCCGTCGATGAACTGTGCGGGGATTTGATGGACCATTTCGGCTATCCGCGTTTGCTGGCTTCGCATGGATAACCTTCCGCCATCAATCCTTTTCATCACGCGCAAATGGCCGCCGGCAATGGGTGGGATGGAGACCTATTGCTGGGAATTGGCGCAGCGCCTTGGCCGGTTTGGGCGGCTGGCCATTATCGCACTACCGGGCCGCAAAGGCGGCGCGGTTCCGACTTTGCCGGCCATGCTGTGGTTCGGATTTTCTACAGCGGTTCGCATGATTTTCCGCAAACCCACAACTATTACGCATGCCGGTGACCTGGCTATCTGGCCCTTGGCATGGATCGCATCTGTGCGGGGCCGGAAAAGCAAGATCGTGATTTCGCTGCATGGGTCGGATGTCAACTTCGCCAACGGCAGCGGCATCGCATCGCGGCTGTACCGGGCATACATCCGCCTAGGCGCGCATTTGCTCAAAAGGGCAAAGCTGGTGGCCAATTCGGAATGGATCGCCTCATTGGCCCGCGCGCAGGGCTATTCGGATGTAGTCGTCGTTCCTTTAGCGACAACACTTAAGGCGCAATCCGTCCCGACTGGCAATAATGGCGCATTGTTGTTCGCTGGGCGGATTACCCCCAGCAAGGGGCTGGGATTTATCATTCGTGAAGTCCTGCCTCTGCTCGATGAATCGACATGCGTTCGCGTTGCGGGATCGGTATGGGATCAGCAAGAAGCTGAGTTGCTGAAACATCCGCAGGTTGAATATCTGGGCGTTTTGGGATCGGACCAACTCGCCAACGAATATGCGAGGGCCATGTGCGTTCTCGTACCCAGCCAAACGTCGGAAGGCTTTGGGCTTGTGGCTGCTGAAGCAGCAGCTTGTGGCGGGGTGGTGATTGCGTCAGCGCACAGCGGGCTTGCCGAAGTGGTCACACCGGAGCTGGGCTTTTTAGCTCACGCGGGCGACGCAGCAGCCTGGGCAAACCAGATCGGCGCAATTGCAAAGTGGAGCGCGAGTGAGCGAACACGCTTTGTGTCCGCTGCTATGGTTTTCGCGCAGCAAAAATATGATTGGGATCGCGTTGCCGCCGATACTACGGCAGCGTATTTCTGAAATGTTGCGGCGCGTTAGCCCAGCTTTTCAGCCAAAATTGTCAGGCCGCTTTCATTGACCTCGGCAACGCCGCCATCGAGCGTGATGGTTTCGGGCGTAGCACCCTGCGACTTGTAGATCGCCAGTTCGCCGCTGCGCAGCGTCGAGATCATCGGGCTGTGCCCTTCAAGCACGCCGAAATCGCCTTCAGCGCCGGGTACGGTGACCATATAGACCTCTTCCGAGCGGACGAGGCGTTCCGGGGTGACGAGTTCGAAATTCAGTGCCATGTTTTTTCAATCCTTACCCCTCCCGCAAGCGGGAGGGGCTGAGGTAAATCAAGCCGCTTCAGCAGCCAGTTTCTTGCCCTTTTCGACTGCTTCGTCGATGCCGCCAACCATGTAGAAGGCAGCTTCGGGCAGGTGGTCATATTCGCCATCAACGACAGCCTTGAACGACTTCACGGTGTCTTCGATCTGCACGAACTTGCCGGGGATGTTGGTGAAGACCTCGGCAACGTGGAACGGCTGCGACAGGAAGCGCTGGATCTTACGCGCACGGGCAACGGT
>JALRCC010000079.1 GCA_023257495.1 Rugosibacter sp.
CGCCACGACCGATTTTTTCACCCCGATCGTCGATAACCCGCGTGACTTTGGACGCATCGCCGCCACCAACGCCTTATCCGACGTGTACGCCATGGGTGCCCGCCCCTTGTTTGCCTTGGCACTAGTTGGCATGCCGCTAGACAAACTCCCCGCTGAAGTCATCCGCGAAATTCTGGCGGGTGGCGAAGAAATCTGCGCTGCTGCGGGCATCCCCATTGCAGGCGGACATTCGATTGATGTACTGGAACCCATCTATGGCCTCGTGGGCATTGGTCTGGTGCATCCTGATCAAATCAAACGCAACAGTGGCGCACAAGCAGGCGATGTGTTGATTCTGGGCAAACCGCTGGGCATCGGCATCCTTTCCGCAGCGCTCAAAAAAGAAGTGCTCTCCAGCGCAGGCTATGCCGACATGCTGCGTTGGACAACGCAACTGAACACCCCCGGCTGTGCCTTCGCAAACATGGACGAGGTGCATGCCGTCACCGATGTCACCGGCTTTGGCCTTGCCGGTCATCTGCTGGAAATCTGTCGCGGGTCGCAGCTAGGTGCCACCCTCAGGTTTGCACAATTACCACTGATTGATGAAGCCATACACCACGCAAAGACAGGCATTGTCACTGGCGCATCCGCGCGCAACTGGGCAGGTTATGGCAGCCAGACAACCCTTACACCGGATCTCGCCGAATGGCAGCAAAAAATACTCACCGACCCGCAAACCAGTGGCGGCCTGCTGGTCGCCTGCTCGCCTGCGGCAGCGGAGGCCGTCCTCGCTCAATTCAGGCAAGAAGGATTTGAGCAAGCAGCCGTTATTGGTGAGATGCGCCGTGGCGCGCCTACGCTGACGGTGGATGCCTAATACCCAAGCATGCCACCCAGACGTAGCAACGGTGCCCAAAAAGTCGGCGCTGGTGATACGGCAACAGAATGATTCCCGCGTTCCAAAATAAGAGAAAGATAATAAAAAACCCTCAAAGCCATTGGCTGTGAGGGTTTTTGTCAATCATTGGTGGATGCAGAAGTGGATTCGCGATCTGTTCATCCGCTCTAAGCAGGATGCCATTGAGGCAAGACCATGAATCCAGATTTTCTTCGCGTGATTGCTGCCAACCCCGATAATCGTCGGGGTCTGTTTCTGGCGACCGCCAACCGGCTGGGCACGCCACTCCAGAACGTCGAGAAGGATTTCTGGGTGTCCTGGGTGCTCGATCTGCTCTTCAACGGCCGCGATGCCGACGAACCTCATTCGTTGATGGTGGGAAAGGATGGGCGAACAGCGCCCCCCCTTTTGGAGGCAGACCGAGTTACCCAGTCAGAAAACGGACTTGAAATGTTTGTCGACCCTGATCATCTGGCACTGGATTCATTGCGTGTGGAACAGGTTTACATCGATCTCTGGTCAGGTAATTGATTCGGTAGGTACCATCGACCAGGACCGGGTTGGTCCAGCCAAATTCAACGATGCTGGCCGCGAGCTTGGCGACCTGCGCCTCGGAATGCGTGCGCGGATTTCGGGCGAACGGGATCAGCGTCTCGACCTTCCGGTATTTGACGTTCAAGGTTTGGGTCATGGAATGCAAAAACCCGCCCACTGTGGCGGGTCGTAGATTGGGTGGTAACTCGGTTCAAGTGGTAACCGGGGTGGTAACTGGTAACCCCGGTAACCTCGTTGCGCAGTCTGACGCTATCGAAATGCCGGGCTGTCGCCTCCCGCATGGCTTTTGGGCCAGGAAGGACCCGTCAAAATCTGTTCAACGGGTGCAGATTCCATTGCTTGCATTGGCGAGTTGGTTCGGCTAAACTTGTACTGTATATTGAACAGGTAGAACATCATGCGCGTTGTTAATTTCTCTGATGCTCGCAACAGCCTCAAGTCCATCATCGACCAGGTTAGCGACGATGCCGACTACACGGTGATCACCCGACGTGACGCTTCCGATGCTGTCGTGATGTCGCTCGACACCTTCAACAGCCTCATGGAGACGGTCCATCTGCTGAAATCGCCGGCCAATGCCGCTCACTTAGCGCGCTCGATCGAGCAATACCGCAAGGGCAAGGTCAAGGCACGGGACTTAGTCGATGCCTAGCCGCATCACCTGGACGCTCGCCGCCTGGGAGGACTACCAGTACTGGCAAGGACAGGATCGCAAGACACTGAAACGGATCAACGATGTGATCCGTGATTGCCTGCGCGAACCGTTTGATGGAATCGGCAAACCCGAACCCCTGAAAGAAAACCTGTCTGGTTTCTGGTCGCGCCGTATCGACGATGCCAATCGGCTTGTCTATTGCGTGGATGGCGAGGATCTGGTGATCATCGCCTGCCGGTATCACTACGACAATTAGGCTGAGCGCGCGTCACAAACCACGAAGGCCACAGTCTCCTATGGCCTTCGATGTATGTCGGTCTTTGCTCGCGACCATAGCAGCGATAATAGTAATATCCGCCTGAAATGTTGCAGCGCTAAAAACGTATGAATCCTGCGCCCATCCTCACGATTCCGAAGCGGTTGGAAAGCGCCGGCAGTTTCACGTAACTTCATTCAGGCAATCTGGCACATTGATCTCTGCCGCTCCGTTCAGGTGCGCAGCGACTGTAGCCAAAGCCTTCTGCCATGTCCGCCACGCCGTCGTGCGATGACAGGCCAGACATTGAAGTAGCCCTGGACTTTGACGCGAGGCAGACGTCGCCCTGTCTCGACCGCCTCGGCAAACCGGGCGGCCACATCTTCTGTTGTCCATTCAACCACGACGCTTCTCCCCATAGAGTCAGGCGCCAGATGTTTCCTTTGCTCACCAAAACGCAGGAAAAATCCGCTTGAAAAGTCGAAGCCTACCCCGTTGATTTTATTGGTTTGATCATTTTTAAATCGTTTACTTCACCCCCGACTGATGAGTGCAAGTCTTGGAGAAAACGCGGCCACCAGAGAGAGAAAGAGCAAGAAAGCACACTATGGTTGAGGTACGCGAAGTAAACATGAACCCGCAGCAACCCGCGCCGACACGCGGCTGTAGGCGAAAAAAAACCGCCAAGAGAGGCGGTTTTCTTTCAATTCTGGCGGAGAGGGCGGGATTCGAACCCGCGTTAGGCTTTCACCTAAACACGCTTTCCAGGCGTGCGACTTAAACCGCTCATCCACCTCTCCGCTGAGACTAGCTGATGTTAACTGTTTCACTCAGCCTAGCAGGGCGCGGATTCTAGCAGAATCAGGTTTCGCTGTGCCTTAAAGAAAGGTCAATGGCACGTATATCTTTGGTCAAGCTGCCAATAGAGATACGATCCACCCCGGTTTGAGCAATACTGCGCACCGTCTCCAGGCTGACGCCACCGGAGGCTTCCAGTTGTGCACGGCCAGCAGTTAAGGTGACGGCTTCGCGCATTTGCGCAAGACTCATGTTATCCAGCAAAATCAGCCGGGCACCTGCATCCAATGCTTCGCCGAGCTGGGTCAGCGTTTCAACTTCAATCTGGATGAAAACATCACCATGCGCAATGGCGCGGGCGCGCTCTAGCGCTGGCACCACGCCACCTGCAGCGATGATGTGATTCTCCTTGATCAGCAGCCCATCGTAAAGGCCGAGCCGATGATTTGTACCCCCGCCACACGTCACTGCGTATTTTTGCGCCAGGCGTAAACCCGGCACGGTTTTTCGGGTATCCAAAATACGCGCACGGGTGCCACTCACCGCATCAACATAGGCGCGTGTGGTCGTTGCCGTCGCCGAGAGCAACTGCACAAAATTAAGCGCCGCACGCTCTGCCGTTAATAGCGCACGGGTGTTGGCTTCTATCTGGCAGAGTGTTTGCCCTGCGCCGATGCGCTCGCCGTCGTTTGCCGTCCAGTGAATGACGGCGGCCGGGTCTAGCCGATGAAAGCAGGCATTAAACCAATCAGTGCCCGCTAATACAGCATCCTCACGGCAAACAACCATGCCTTGTGAGCGCCGATCGGCTGGGGTGAGTAATGCGGTGATATCGCCATCACCGATATCTTCAGCTAGCGCAGCAAGTGCATTGCGTTCAATTTCAGCGGCTAGCGCAAACCGGTTTTGCAAGGTTTTCATGATATGTTAAGTCCCAATAAGCTCTGCTCGATTCTAACAGGGGGAAATCAAATGTTCGGTGTGTTCTCAGCCAGTCTCGGGATGCTCATTGCCCTCGCACTGGCGATTGTGGTGACCTATTTTTATCTGAAAGACATTACACAGAAAAAACATGCCATTTTGCGCAACTTCCCTCTCATTGGCCGGTTGCGTTATTTTTTCGAACAACTGGGTGAATACTTTCGGCAATACTTTTTTCTGGGTGACCGCGATGAGCGCCCTTTTAATCGCTCAACCCGCAGCTGGGTTTACCGCATGGCCAAAAATGAAGGGGGCGTACTGGGGTTTGGTTCTACCTACAACTTGCACGAACCAGGCGCATTGATTTTTGTAAATGCACCGTTTCCTGTGTTGGAAAGTGACCGGTTACCCACCCCGCCGTTAATGATAGGCGAAGGCTGGTGTAACAACCCGTTTTTCACCCGATCGTTGGTCAATATCAGCGGCATGAGTTTTGGTGCCATTTCCCAACCGGCCGTCAGCGCGTTATCACGTGGTGCGGCCAAGGCGGGTTGCTGGATTGATACTGGCGAGGGAGGACTCTCCCCTTATCATCTCGAAGGGGGCTGTGATGTGGTGATGCAGATCGGCACCGCAAAATACGGCGTACGCGACCATGAAGGCCGCCTTTCCAAAGAGAAATTGCGTGAAATCGCGGCACACGACACTGTCCGCGCCTTTGAGATCAAGCTTTCGCAAGGAGCCAAACCGGGCAAAGGAGGTGTACTGCCTGGCGGTAAAGTGACAGATGAAATCGCTCGCATTCGCGGGATTCCGCCAGGCATGGATTCGCTCTCGCCGAATCGGCATCTGGATATTGCCAATATTGATGAGTTGCTCGACACGATCGTTCGCGTACGCGACATCACCGGTAAACCCGTAGGCCTCAAGACTGCCATCGGAGGATGGGGCTTCATGAATCAGCTCACTGAAGCTGTCGCACGGCGTGGCTTGGGTGATGCGCCAGACTTTATAGCGATTGACGGTGGCGAAGGTGGCTCAGGGGCAGCACCCCAAGCACTGGCCGACCATATGGGCTTATCCATTGACGAAGCCTTGCCGCGCGCAGTCGATGCGCTGCTCGAAGCGGGGATAAAAGACCGGGTAAAAGTCATTGCCTCAGGGCAACTGATCACCTCGGCACGGGCAGCATGGGCGCTGGCCTGTGGTGCGGATTACGTGAATACCGCACGGGGCTTCATGTTTTCATTGGGCTGCATTCAGGCCTTGCGTTGTCACACCAATACCTGTCCCACCGGTATCACGACACATAACATCAAGCTGCAACGCGGGCTGGTAGTAGAAGAAAAATTTGAACGGGTAGCCAACTATTGCATAAACATCAACAAGGAAATTGACATGATCGCGCACAGTTGCGGCTTGCGCCATGCCCGCGAGTTTCGTCGCGAACATGTGCGCATTGCAGATGCGGATGGCCGCACCACGGCGCTCAATATGCTTTATCCGTATCCGGTACCGGGGTTTTCTTGAGACGCTCAGAGAGCGCGATGGACATGCTGCTCACAGCAATGATGATGATCCCGAGTATCGCCAACCCATCGGGTAAATGGTCATAAACCAGCCAACCCAGCAAGGTCGCCCAGATCAATTGGGCATAGGTAAAAGGGGCAAGTGTAGAGGCTTTGGCATGCCGAAAAGCCATGATGAACATCCAATGACCCAGCCCGCCCAGCACACCCAGCGAGAGAATCTGGAAAGTCTGAAACGTGTTCGGGGTTGGTCCACCCCAATAAAACGGCACGGCAATACTCAAACCGATCGAACCCACCAAGGCCCCGTAAAACAGCATGGTCAATGAATTTTCATAGGGTGATAAACGCCGTGTCTGGATTTGGTATATGGCATACAAGAAAGCCGTGATAACCATCAACAGCAACCCCTTGACTGATACGGCACCCCCCGGCCTGGCAATCAACAGGACACCCAAAAAACCGGCAGCAACCGCCAGCCATCGCCCCAGCGTGATTTTTTCAGCCAGGAACCAGCGAGCCAGCAGCACCACAATCAAGGGGGACAGAAAAATCACCGCCGTGGCTTCAGCCAGAGGCAGCATGCTAAATCCGGCAATGCCAAAACAAGACGTTGTCATCAACACCACGCCACGGGCAATTTGCTGCCAGGGATGCTTGGTTGTAATCAGACTGGAACGCATGGTCGGGGCAAGAAAGAGCACCATCAGCAAAAGATGAATCCCGTAGCGCGCCCAGACGATCATGGGCAAAGGAAATGTTTGCGTCAAATACTTTGAGGTGGCGTCAAGCGAAGTAAAGAAAAATACGGCACCCATCAAGTAAAGTATGCCAAGCAGTGGCTTAGGTTCAGACATGAGTTGCAATCCAGTCGTTGAAAAGGCGGCGTGCCGCAGGAATGATTTCGCCAGCCGTCAGTCCAATCGGCCCATGCCCGGCTTTTACCAGGTCATCGGCTGCGGCACCATGCAAATACACACCGCACGACAAGGCGCTTGCCGCTGGCCAACCTTGAGCGAGCAACGCCCCCACCATACCGGCCAGCACGTCACCCGTTCCGCCAGAGGCAAGGCCTGCATTGCCTGTCGGGTTGATGCGCCATTGCCCAGCGGGATGCGCAATCACGGTGCCGCAGCCTTTGAGCGCAACAGATGCATTGAATCGGCGAGCGATGTCCAGGGCGGCCGCCATCCGGTCCGACTGAACGGATTCAATGGTAACGGACAACAAGCGAGCGGCTTCTGCAGGATGCGGCGTGAGCACAGTGGGTGCGGTGCGCTGGGCGACTTGCCTTGCCAGAACGGGGTGCAGCGCCAACAGATTCAACGCATCAGCATCCAGCAGCAGTGAAAAGTCGGCGCTGAGGATACGGCGCAAAATCTCTAGCGCTGCGTCGGAAATACCCAAACCGGGGCCAATGACCGCTGCGCTCGCCTGTGCTAACGCATCATTTACCGAACGCAGCATGAGTTCCGGTTGCACCGGATCGACGGGCAATACTTCCAGCAGTCCGACAAATACGCGTCCTGCGCCCAGATGTAACGCCGCCCGCCCTGCCAGTAATGCCGCACCACTCATGCCATGCGCTCCGCCGATCACAGCAAGCGAGCCAAACCGGCCCTTGTGTGTATTGCGTTGTCGAGGCTGCAAATACTCGCGAAAATCGTCAATGGCGAGTAACCCGCCCGAGGCGTTGATGGTATTTTCCAAACCCAGCGCGTCAATACTGACCT
Organism: Rugosibacter sp.; assembly: GCA_023257495.1. Next base: position 7,328 of record JALRCC010000079.1, read on the forward strand.
GGCCGCAATAGTCGGGTCCATCGAGCGTAAATAATCCTGGCTTACCCGCAATAAAACTGATCGTATGCGTTGCGCGCACGGCACAGCCGGCATTCTGGTCGCTACCAATCACGCGGCCCGTGTCCGCATCCAGCCCGCTCGGAATATCCAGCGCCAGCACTGGGCCGGCAAACTGGTTAATGCGTTCGATCAAGGCTGCATAGGCACCAACAATCGGACGCGCCCCGGGACGTGCCAAGCCAATACCGAACAAGCCATCCACCACCAAGCCATAATTGCCCGCAGGCACGGTGGTTGAAAACTCGGCGCTGGTGACACGCCACCGGGCGAGCGCCTGCCGGGCATCAGGCGGCAAATGGCTCTCGTCACCCAAAAATATCACTTGTACCGAAATTTTATTTTCATGCAGCACCCGCGCCAGCACAAATGCATCGCCCCCGTTATTTCCCGGCCCTGCAAAAATCAGCACCGGGGCACGGCTGGCACCCAGCAGGCGCATGGCAATGACGGCCGCAGCACGCCCTGCCCGCTCCATCAGCGGAGGCTCTTCATGCATAGAAGAAGTTTCAACAACGCGGAGCTCGGCAGCACGCAATAAAGGCAAGTTCATGCCGAATTGTAACCGGCCAGGACCAACGGTAAAGAGACGAATAGCGTGCACGCAGATCAAAGCTGGACGCTCACTGCACGATCAAGGATAATTCGCTTTTTTATTCGCCATCCAGATTTCCGGGTACGCAGGAATACGCGAAGGAGAGACAATCAATGACAGCCCGCCTCATCGATGGCAACGCCTTGGCCGCTACCATGCGCAGTGAATTAGCCACTCGTGCACATGCACTCAAGGCGCGTGGCACCACCCCTGCCCTGGCAGTGATTCTGGTTGGCGATGATGCCGCCTCGGCTGTGTATGTGCGCAACAAAATCGCTGCATGCGAAAAAGCCGGTATCCGCTCCTTGCATTTCAGCTTTGCCAGCGATGTCGATCCAGCCATCGTGCTGGCCAAAATTGACGCATTGAATCGTGATGCTGAGGTGCATGGCATTCTGGTTCAGCTGCCACTGCCCAAACATTTCGATACGGATGCGGTGCTGGAAGCCATCGCCGTTGAAAAAGATGTCGATGGTTTTCACGCGCAGAATATCGGCGCACTCGCCCAAGGCAAACCGCGCTTCATTCCCTGCACGCCCTATGGTGTGATGAAAATGCTGGCTTCCATCAATACGCCGCTGGCAGGCGCAGAAGCTGTCATTGTCGGGCGCAGCAACATTGTTGGCAAACCCATGGCGCTGCTGTTATTGGCTCAAGGCTGTACAGTCACCATCTGCCACTCGCAAACACGCGATCTGGCCTTGCATACACGCCGCGCAGACATTCTGATCGCAGCAGTTGGCCGCCCGAAAATGATGACGGGCGAAATGATCAAACCGGGTGCCATCGTGATTGATGTTGGCATCAATCGCCTGCCTGATGGCAAGCTGTGTGGCGATATCGATTTTGCCAGTGCCCGTGAAGTCTGCGCTGCAATCACCCCTGTGCCGGGTGGTGTGGGCCCCATGACCATCACCATGCTGCTCACCAATACGCTAGAGGCCGCAGAACGTTCGGCCTTGTAATTCCACACATTGAATGCCCTAAAAAAACACGTGAGCAATCCACAGCCCTGCGCTGGCATTCTCATGAAATCAAATGCGAGCTGGCCTATCATGCAAGCTGCAGCAAAAACCACTCTACCCAAACCATGATGGATACCTCCGCCGTTCGCTACTATCTTCTCGGTCTGCAAGCGCAGATTGTCAGTCAGCTCGAAGCCGTTGATGGGCAACCGTTTCGTCGCGACGAATGGCAGCGTGCGGAAGGCGGCGGCGGCATTTCACGCTTGATTGAAGAAGGTGATTTTTTTGAACGCGGCGGCGTTAATTTTTCCCATGTCAAAGGCGAGGCCATGCCCGCTTCAGCGACCGCCCATCGTCCGGAATTGGCCAACCGCCGCTGGCAAGCCATGGGCGTCTCGCTGGTGCTGCATCCGCACAATCCCTACTGCCCCACCGTGCACATGAATGTGCGCTTTTTCGTCGCCGAAAAAGAAGGTTGCGAACCTGTCTGGTGGTTTGGTGGCGGCATGGACTTGACCCCGTATTACGGCTATGCAGAAGATGCCATCACATTTCATCAAGCCTGCTTTGATGCGCTGGCCCCTTTTGGTGAAGACGTTTATCCCCAATACAAGGCCTGGTGTGATCGTTATTTCTTTCTCAAGCACCGCAATGAAGCGCGTGGTGTCGGCGGCATCTTTTTCGATGACTTGAATGAAGGCGGCTTTGCGCGTTGCTTTGATCTGACGCAGCGTGTGGGCAACCAGTTCCTGGCTGCTTACTTGCCGATCATAGAACGCCGTCGCAGGCTCTCTTATGGCGATCGCGAGCGGGATTTTCAAGCCTATCGACGCGGACGTTATGTCGAGTTCAATCTCGTCTGGGATCGTGGCACGCTATTTGGTTTGCAATCAGGCGGACGTACAGAATCCATTTTGATGTCACTACCACCGCTAGTGAAATGGCGCTACGACTGGCAGCCCGAAGCCGGCAGCGCAGAAGAAAAACTCATGACGGATTTTTTACCAGCGCGCGACTGGCTAGGCAGCGGCCCGATAGTGGCGTAGTGCCAGCGCCGAGTTTTCCAGTTGATCAAATAATTTTGCCAGCTCGACATGCACCGCACGTTGCGGCGTAATGTTGAGCGAGGCCTCAAGGTAACTTTGCGCCTTGCCCCACAATTTTTGCCGGCGACATAAGCGCCCCAGCGTGAGCAACAAGGCACTGTCGCGCGGATGCTGCACAAGCCATTTTTCTGCCTGGGCGATACGCCCTATCAGATCACCGTCGTTGCATTGCGCATAAGCCAGCACCAGATCGCTTTCCCAATGTTTTTGCAATGCTTGCTCAATCAGTTGTTGCGCCTCAACGCTTGCATTGACGGCAATCAACGCTTGCGCTACTTCACGCGCCAACAAAGGTTCTTCGCGATCACGCGCATCCAGCGAATGCCAGTAGCGCAATAACCCTTCTTTATTGCCTTGCAGATCACGTAGTGATTCACGCAGCACACTGCTGCGCAATGGCAACGCCTGTTCAGGCGTCAGTGCCTTGTGTTTTTCCAACTGACGTACCAGTTTGGCAACCTCACCCCAGTTCCCCAATCCGCGTTCAGCACGCAGTGCCAAACGTAACGCGGCAATGTGACGTCCACCATTCAAAGCCAGCAACTGCAGGGTGTCACGTGCCTCTGCAAAACGGCGCGCTTCCAGAGCAAACTCCGCTTCAGCCATGAGTCGTGCAGCCCTGAAGCCCTGATCATCCGCCGCGCGCACCCGATCAGCCCATAAGGTTTCGCGTTCAGCATCACGCAGATTATGTGCCGCCCGCCAAGCAAGCAAGGCAGCAGCACCAGGGACGGGGTGATTCGCCCAGGCTTTTTCTGCATTACGCAGCGCGTGACCAAACCGACCCTCCTGCAACAAACGCGCCGCTTCAAAATGGGCAGCAGTCGCTTTATGTAGCCGCTGGCGTTGCCGGAATGCCGCAACAGCCCGGGGTAACGCCAAGGTGTGACTGACCAGGCGAACTACCCAGTACAAAAGAATGAACCCCACAACCGCTAGCAGCAGGAAAAAATTCAACGAGACTTCTACGCGCCAGGGAGGTATCACCAGCAACACATACCCTGCATTGTAGTTTGCCGCCACAGCCAACCCCACCGCTAATGCGGCAAGCGTCAATAGCCAGAATAGAGCACGCATGACGCTATCTGCTCACACCGCGATCGCGGGAAAGTTTGAGATCACGCACGGCGGCCAATGTTTCACTCAACGATGGCAGATTAAGACCTACATCCGTAGCCGCCAGGATATTGAGTGTCTTCCGCGCAGTAACGACCGAAGGCGCGCGCACATCAAAATAGCGAGTCAAAAAGACTTGCGTCTGAATAATTTCATCGCGAAAGGTTTTACCATCACGTTGCAACAGCGCCAAACGCGCATTGAGCATGCGCAACTTGAGATTTTCGCGCAAGAAGAAACTTTGGCTAGGCGAGAGCAACACTGGGTCATGCGGCTCAATACGCTCAATACGCAACAGCTGATACAGATCATGCCAGATATCGGCAACCAAAGCCTGCCAGTAACTGCGATCAATGAACGATGCTGGCGCAGCAACCGGTGTGGATACCGCAGGCATATTTTTGGGCCGTTGTTCAAATGCCAGCGGCAATGCATCCACCATATTAACGACACTTTCAATTTTCAGCGACAGGCCGGTGAGGTCAGCACCCGGTGTTGCTTTCAAGCGCGCAATGTCACGTGCAAGCAAACGCCGTAAAGATATAAATTGCGGCTGAAGCTCCTTGGCCAGGCGCGCATCGGCATTTTCCAGGGAAATGAGTGCGGTTTCGACATTTCCCGCAAATTGCAACTGTTGCATGGCCAGGACAATGGCTTGTTCAACCTCGGCCAATAAACGCTGATCGCGACTGCTCGCCATTTCCTGGTACATGGATTGCAGCGCTACCGACTGACTCTGTATCTCGGCCAGCCGTTCTTCCAGCAGAGTCACTTTAGCTTGCACCGTGAGCGCAGTATCCTGCGTTTGCTTGGCCAAAAAACGCGTCTCTTTGGCGGCTTGGTCATTGTCTGCCAACCGATGGGCAAGCTCTTGCTGCATGGCCGAGATTTGCTTGCGGCTATCAACCCATTGGACCAGTATCAGCGCCAATAAAATCAAGAGGACCCAGACCAGCGGTCGAGACCACAACCGTCTCCTGCTTGGCAGAACAGGCAGTGTGCCGGTCAATAAAACGTTATTTTCGTGTTCCATAATGTGCGTAGTATTGCATGAGTTCCGCCATCAAACCATCATCCCCTGGTGCTGTCGGAATCACCTGTTGCAAACCCAGCGCGCTGGCTTGCGTGGCGATGCGTTGATGGGTGACAAACACAGGCGTCTTTTTCAACCAGGCCTGCCCCAAATGACCAATCATCGTAAAAAAACAGCGCAAGCCTTCGCTGCTGGTCAGCGTCACCGCATCCAGAGTACCTGCTTCCCACCGCTTTAATAATGGGCCCGGGTCGGCCTTTGAAGCCAGGCGACGGTAACACGCCACATGATGCACTTCTGCGCCACGCGCCATGAGGGTTTCGCCAAGCAGCTCGCGCCCTGTTTCTCCGCGAAAAATAATGATGCGCTTGCCTGTTACGGCCATGAGCTCAGGCAATTCGAGCAGGGCTTCTGAATCAAACCGCAAAGGAGGTGATATCACGTGGGTGACACCCCGGCGCACCAATGCCTGCTCGCTCATTTTTCCTAGCGCCAAGGCAGGGACATGGGCAGGCCAGGCACGTCGCGGCAAAATGATATCCAGTGCCTTCTCAATGGCATTTGGGCTGACAAACACCGCCAGATCATAAGTATCCAGCGCAATGGCGGCTTCCAGAACCGGCGTAATGTCCGCACAATCATGGATAGTCAATACTGGAAAAAATATCGGGTGCATGCCTTGCTCCACGAGCAAGGTCGCCAGATGCTCTGCCTGCCCGGTCGGACGAGTAATAACCACATGCTGCCCGCTAGGAGTCATAGTTGCCCATCGAACGTCAAGCGAGGTTTGCAAGAATGGATGCAGCCCCTGTCGCGAGCAAAGTATCAGCCACCTTTTCTCCCAGGGCTTCCGGGTGAGCCATTGAGCCACTCAATTCGGCATGGGCCATGCGCGTGCCATCGGGTGTGGCGACAAAGCCGCGCAGCCAAATCGCATCGTCACGCAGTGTTGCGTAAGCCCCCAGCGGTACTTCACAACTGCCGCCCAAGGCGCGCGCCATGGCGCGTTCGGCACGCACACAGGCGGCTGTCGCAGGATCATGCAGCGGTGCCATCCAGGCAGCAATCTCGGGGCGACTCGCCAGCGCCTCAATCCCCAGCGCACCCTGCCCTGGTGCAGGTAGAGAATCTTCTGCCGACAACACCCGGCGAATGCGCTCGCCCAGGCCCAGCCGCTTCAATCCTGCGGCAGCCAGAATAATGGCGTCAAACTGGCCTTCGTCCAGCTTTCTTAACCGTGTATCAAGATTGCCGCGCAAGGGCGAAATAGCCAGATAAGGGAAGCGGGCATGGAGTTGCGATTCGCGACGCAAACTGGAAGTACCCACCACCGCACCTGGCGGCAACTCGTCGAGACTGGCATATTTATTGGAAACAAACGCGTCCTCCGGCGCTTCACGCGGACCAATGGCAGCCAGGGTAAACGCCGCTTCCATTTGCATGGGCACATCTTTCATCGAATGCACGGCAATATCGGCCACACCTTCGAGTAACGCCATCTCCAGCTCTTTGACAAACAATCCTTTACCACCAACTTTAGCCAGAGGACGATCCAGTATTTGATCACCACGCGTTGTCATGCCCAGCAAATCCACCTTGCAGGCGGGGTACCATTGCTGCAACTGGCTGCGAACATGCTCAGCCTGCCAGAGTGCAAGACGAGATTCGCGGGTCGCAATGATCAGACGCGATGGTGACAGCGGTGGCAAGGGTGACGATAGTGACGAAGGCGGTAGTGTGGATAGAGAAGTCATCACAAGGGCAAGGGGATATGGTCAAGGATCTAGCGTGTGTCAAAAATTCGGGGCCATGTTGGCGTCCGAAGAACAGAAAACCATCAGCCTATGAGTTTATCATTGCAGCGTGATTGTCCGCTTTAAGGGCTATGCCGCCGTATCACCAACGCCGAGTTTTCATTCGCTGCCATCCCCAACCAATCGACTGCACAATTGAATATCTACAAACCCATGATCGCCGACCTTTCCAACGAAGACAAAGACGCGCCCTTACGTGAAGATATCCGCTTTCTTGGCAGGATATTGGGGGACACCTTGCGCGAGCAGGAAGGCAGCGAGGCCTTTGCTACGGTTGAACATATTCGCCAACTGGCGATCCGTTTTCACCGCCATGACGATCTGGCCGCGCGCGATCAGCTGGAAGCCCTGCTCATCGCCTTGCCTAACGAGCATACGACCCTCGTTGCGCGAGCCTTTAGCTATTTTTCGCATCTTGCCAATATCGCAGAAGATCAGCATCACCTGCGCCGCGCCCGCGCACACGCACTGGCAGGGTCCAAACCTCGCGAAGGCAGTTTAGAAAAAGCGATTGCCCGCGCACAGGACACCGGTGTTGATGCCAACGTTCTGTCTGATTTTTTTACTCACGCAAAAATTTCCCCGGTTCTCACGGCGCACCCAACCGAAGTTCAGCGTAAAAGCATTCTGGATTGCCAATGGGAAATCGCCCGCTTGCTTGAGGCACGCGATCGCAGCGAGCTCACCCCCGATGAAATGCAGGAAGATGAAGAAGCCATTCGCCGTGCCGTGTTGACACTATGGCAAACACGCATGTTGCGGCGAGCCAAGCTTTCCGTTGCGGACGAAATTGCCAATGCGCTGACGTTCTACGACACTACTTTCCTGCACGAGATTCCCCGCCTCTATAACCGGCTGGAAGACCATCTGACACGTATCGTGCCCGACTGGTCAAAAGATGGGTTGCAACCCTTTTTATACCCCGGCTCGTGGATTGGCGGCGACCGCGACGGCAATCCTTTTGTTACCGCAGATGTCTTGCTGGCCGCCCTACGTGCGCAAAGCCGCAAAGCCCTTAACCATCAGCTGGAACAACTCCACCGACTGGGGGCGGAACTGTCTCCCACGTCATCTCTGGTACAGATTTCCGATGCCCTGAAAGCGCTCGCAGCTGGCTCACCCGATCACAGCCCGCATCGCGATGACGAACCTTACCGTCGTGCCATTGCCGGTATGTATACGCGCCTGGCTACCACCGCACAACAGCTGGATGAGTTAGAGGCACCGCGTCATCCTGTGGGTTTTGCCGAGCCTTATGCCAACGCTGCTGAATTCGCCGCAGATCTGGAGATTCTGCATGACTCGTTAATCAATCACCAAGCGACTCTGCTCGCTCGTGGTCGTTTGCGCCATCTGCGCCACAGCGTTGCTATTTTTGGCTTTCATTTGGCCCCGCTTGATCTGCGCCAGAACGCCGAGGTGCATGAACGTACCGTCGCCGAGCTACTTGCCATTGCCTGCCCGGGGACCAACTATCTCGCACTGGATGAAGCAGCTCGCGTCAATTTATTGCTGGATGAACTCACCACACCCCGACCACTGACCGCGCCTGCAGTAGCTTATTCGGCTGAGACGCAAAGCGAGCTGGCCATCTTTCATACCGCTCGCCAAATTCATCAGCGCTATGGTCAGAAGTCGATCGAGAACGTCATTATTTCCAAAACCAGCAGCGTATCTGACCTGCTTGAAGTGGCAGTGTTGCTCAAAGAAACCGGATTGTTACGACCGCTGAATCACACGCTGGATGTGCACATCGTGCCCCTGTTCGAAACCATTAGCGACCTTGAAAATGCAGCAGCTGTCATGGATCAATTGCTGTCCTTGCCTTTGTATAAACAGCTGTTGGCCAGCCGTGATAACTGGCAGGAAATCATGCTGGGTTATTCCGACAGCAACAAGGATGGCGGTTTTCTGACCTCAGGCTGGGCCTTGTATCGCTGTGAAATTGCACTCACTGCGGTATTTGCTCGCCATGGTGTTCGCCTGCGCCTGTTTCACGGACGCGGGGGTTCAGTGGGTCGTGGTGGCGGGCCCAGTTATCAGGCCATTCTTGCCCAGCCACAGGGTGCCGTGCAAGGGCAGATACGCATTACCGAGCAAGGCGAAGTCATTGCTTCGAAATACGCCAACCCGGAACTTGGCCGCCGCAATCTGGAAATTCTGGCTGCGGCTACGCTCGAAGCCACGCTACTCCCCCGAGCGTTTGATAACCCGCCGACAGAATTTCTTTCTGCCATGGAAGCACTCTCAAGAAGTGCCTTTAATGCCTATCGCGCATTGGTTTATGACACACCAAACTTTGAGCAGTATTTTTGGGAATCGACAGTCATTTCAGAAATTGCCTCTCTTAACATTGGCAGCCGTCCCACCTCACGCAAACACAGCACCGCCATTGAAGATTTGCGGGCCATTCCCTGGGTGTTTTCCTGGGCGCAATGCCGTCTCATGCTGCCAGGCTGGTTTGGCTTCGGTACCGCCGTAGCAGAATGGAAAGCTGCACATGGTAACGCTGGCATGCAACTGCTTTGTCGCATGAATCAGGAATGGGGATTTTTTCGCACGCTATTATCCAACATGGATATGGTGCTGGCCAAAAGCGATATCGCGATTGCAGAACGCTACTCCCACCTGGTAACGGATGACGCATTGCGTCAAGCCATTTTCCCGCGCCTGAAAGCCGAGTGGCAGGCAGCCATTGATGCGTTGCTTGAAGTGACACAGACAAGCGAGTTGCTTGACAGCAACCCGCTATTAAAACGCTCTATTCGCAATCGCTTTCCATATATCGACCCGCTCAATCACCTGCAGGTCGAACTACTGCGCCGTTTTCGTGCAGGCACTACGGATGAAAAAGTACAACGCGGTATTCACCTGAGTATCAACGGCATCGCTGCGGGATTACGCAACAGTGGCTAAATCCCTTCTGCCAGAATGCGTTCTGCCAGAATGGATCAGCTGGTCGGCAAGCGCTGCGGCGCTTGCGCGTTTGCTGCATTTGCTTCCACCCAACGCTTGATGCGGTTGGCATCGCCAACGCGGGTCATCTTGCCCACGGAGTCGAGCAGGACAATGATGGTCGGTTTGCTGTTGATCCAGGCCTGCATCACCAGACAACGCCCTGCCTCGCTGATATAGCCAGTTTTCGACAAACCGATTTGCCACGCCGGACTTTTGACCAGTGCATTGGTGTTATGAAATTGTTGTGGCCGCCCGGCGACATTCACTTCCTCTTCCACTGTCGTCGTGAACTCACGGATCAATGGATATTGATGTGCTGCACTTACCATCTTGGCCAAATCATGCGAGCTGGAAACATTGGATGCGGTGAGCCCGGTCGGATCAAAAAAACGTGTATCGGTAAGACCCAGCATTTTTGCCTTGGTATTCATGGCAACAACAAACGCTTTCTGTCCCCCGGGATAATGGCGGGACAAAGCAGAAGCCGCACGATTTTCTGAAGACATCAGCGCAAGACGCAACATTTCTTCTCTTGACAGCTGCGCCCCAACGCTCAGGCGTGAATGTGTGCCTTTCAAAAGATCCACGTCTTCCACACCGATGGTCAGGGTTTCTTTGAGATCCGGGTTGGCATCCAAGGCCACCATAGCCGTCATCAGTTTGGTAATTGATGCAATGGGCAAGACCGCATTCGCATTTTTTTCATACAACACGGTACCCGTCGCCTGATCCTGCACCAGTACAGCAGAAGACTCTAAAGCGAGCGAGCGCGAATCGCTCGAAAAAGACGCAGATTCCTGCTGTGGATATCTGATATGAGTTACTAGTCGAGCATGCTTTCTCGACCTTGACTGTGCAGTCGCTTTGACATGCTTTACGTTCTTTTTACTTGCAACATGGCTCGACTTTTTCTTCACCGAAGCCTCCGCTGTCAGTGGCGTGATACCCAAACCAACAACAGTCGTTGCAAGCAACATGAGGATTGCTTTTCTTGAAAAAAACATCCTGTCACCCCTTTGCCAAATACTGATGGGGCGATGGTAACACTGATCACCAATAAATTATCAATTCTCCCCTGACCTACCAGTCCCTGCCGCGTGATCCTCCTTAGTCGCGCACTGATGAAAAAACTTCCAGCGTTGCATGATCAAATCGTGTCGGATATTATCCCGCTTGCCGACGTTATGATGTTGTCGTCAAAAAAAGATCATGCCAGCATTGATGGCCTAGGCTCTGCTGCCTGCACCAATTTCCCAAAACGCAACCCGGAATTTACCCATGCCCCGCACCATCCGCCTAATGCTCACTTCTCTCATACTCATCGCGCTCCTGGCCCTGTCCGGCTTTAATCCGCATGACCGGGCGACGTGGTTTCTGGAGGTATTCCCGGTGATGATTGCGTTACCCGTGCTGTGGGCGACTTATGCTCGCTTTCCACTCACGACGCTGCTCTATGTGCTGATCTTTGTGCATGCGCTAGTGCTCATGCTGGGCGGTGCTTACACCTATGCCGAAGTGCCACTGGGGTTTCAGTTACAGGATTTTCTTGGCCTGGGCCGTAATCCTTATGACAAGATTGGTCACTTCTTTCAGGGTTTTGTCCCAGCGATGGTAGCGCGCGAAATTCTTGTGCGTGGCACGTTTGTACGTGGCGGCAAGATGCTGGCTTTTATTATCGTCTGCATCGTGCTGGCAATCAACGCGACGTATGAGCTGATTGAATGGTGGGTGGCGCTGGCCATCGGGCAAGGAGCAGATCAGTTCCTTGGCACGCAAGGCAACCCGTGGGATACGCAATCCGACATGTTTTTTGCGCTCATTGGCGCAGTCACGGCGTTGCTTGTTCTCTCACGCGCGCACGATCGCCAGAGCGTCAGATAAAAACACGCACT